>JBDRBZ010000198.1:0-3228 GCA_043822175.1 Candidatus Omnitrophota bacterium | reverse complement strand
ATGATCCTCAAAAACTTAAAATGCATTTCATGAACCTCTACCGACTTATAATCGCGGCGTAACACAATTTCTGCCCTGCCACAGAGATATCGCGTATTTGTTGTGGAACTTATTGATACATATTATGTTATGAAAAGCGTCACCGGGTTTGCCGCGATCCTATTACCTTTGACTTGACAATATATTTGTCAATTGATATACTTATATCCCAATACTATAATAATAAGTTAAATAAATAGTGTGCAGGCGTGTCGGGTACGCCTATTATTAAGGAGAGGTACCAATGAGAAGCGACAGGATAAAGAAGGGGCTGGAAAGGGCGCCGCATAGGGCGCTTCTTTATGCCACCGGATTGTCGACTGATGATATGAAGAAGCCGTTCATCGGAGTGGCTTCAAGTTTTACAGACCTGATACCGGGCCATGTGGGCATGAGGCGGCTCGAGAGGTTTATAGAGAGGGGTGTGTCAGCGGCAGGAGGCGTGCCTTTCATATTCGGGATACCCGGCATATGCGACGGCATCGCGATGGGGCATAGCGGCATGCGCTATTCGCTGGCCTCAAGGGAGCTGATAGCGGACATGGTAGAGACCATCTGCAACGCCCACCAGCTGGACGGTTTGGTCTGCCTGACCAATTGCGACAAGATTACACCCGGTATGCTCATGGCTATCGCCAGGCTAAACATACCTTCGATCGTGGTTACTGCCGGTCCCATGGTCTCGGGGAACTACAGGGGCATAAGGCGCTCTTTTGTCAGGGACACATTTGAGGCGATGGCAAAGTGCAGGAAAGGGGACCTGCCCAAATCCGAGATGTCAAATTTAGAATTGTGCGCGTGCCCGCAGGCAGGGTCGTGCCAGGGCCTGTACACGGCCAATACCATGGCATGCCTGACTGAAACGATGGGGATGAGTCTCCAGGGCTGCGCCACGGCGCTCGCCAATTCCGCGAAGAAAGAGCGCATAGCTGAGGCTTCCGGCGCAGTGGTAGTGAACCTCGTGAGGAGGGGCGTGCTGCCCAATACGATCATGAAAAAAGGCGCGTTCGAGAACGCCATTCGCATGGACATGGCCCTTGGCGGATCGACAAACACGGTTCTGCACCTAATGGCTATAGCCAGGGAGGCAGGCGTCGACCTTACGCTTGACACATTCGACGAGCTTAGCAAGGATACGCCGCATATCACGAACCTCAGGCCCGGCGGTGACTATTTCATGGAAGACCTGGAGTACGCCGGCGGTATTCCCGCGGCAATGAAGCGCCTCAGGCAGAAGCTGAACAATCTGCCGACAGTCACCGGCAAGCTTATAGACCAGATCGCGGCAGAGGCCGAAATATATGATGAGGATGTCCTGCGCAGCGCCAAAAACCCGTACCACGAGCAGGGCGGGATATTCATCCTGAGGGGCAACATCGCGCCCGAAGGCGCTGTCGTGAAACAGTCGGCGGTAAGCGCCAAATCCATGAAATTCAAGGGGAAAATACGCGTGTTCGATTCAGAGGAAGCCGCGATAACCGAAATTCTCGGTAAAAAGATCAAGAAAGGCGATTGCGTGTGCATCAGGCATGAAGGGCCCAAAGGCGGGCCGGGCATGAGGGAGATGCTGGGTCCGACGTCCGCGATCACGGGCATGGGGCTCGAGGATCACTGCGCCCTAATTACCGACGGGCGTTTCTCGGGCGGCACGCGCGGCATATGCGTGGGCCACATATCACCCGAAGCCGCGGGCGGCGGGCTGATAGCCGTCTTAAAGGACGGCGATGAAATCGCCATTGACGTTCAGGCGAGGAAAATAAACGTGGACTTGAGCCGCGACGAGATCGGGCAGAGGTTCGCCCGGTGGCGGGCGCCCGAGCCCAGGGTTAAGACAGGGTATCTTGCCAGGTACGCCGCGATCGTGAGTTCGGCGAGCGAAGGCGCTGTGTTTAAATGATTATACCGGAGGTCTGTAATGAAAATGAACGGAGCTGAAATATTATTGAGGTCGCTTAAAAAAGAAAAAGTGGATGTTATATTCGGTTATCCCGGAGGCTCGGTGCTGCCGATATTCGATAAGCTGTATGATTCGGATATACGCTTTATACTGACCCGGCATGAGCAGGGGGCCGCGCACGCGGCCGACGGTTATGCCAGGGCAACGGGCAAAGTCGGCGTGTGCATGGCGACGTCAGGCCCGGGCGCGACAAATCTGGTGACAGGCATTGCCACGGCGTACATGGATTCCGTGCCTGTGGTGGCTATCACCGGGCAGGTCAAGACTAATCTCATAGGCAATGACGCGTTCCAGGAAGCCGACGTTACCGGCATAACGCGGCCGATTACGAAGCATAACTTTCTCGTAAAGGACGTGAAAGAGCTTGCCACGACGATAAAAGAGGCTTTCCATATCGCCGGGTCAGGCAGGCCGGGCCCGGTTGTCATTGACCTGCCTGTCGATGTCCAGCTCCACGAAACTGTTTTTAAATATCCCGCGGAAGTGAACATAAAGGGGTACAACCCCACTTATCACGGCCATAAGGGGCAGATAAAGAGGCTCGCGAAGGCTATCGAGAATGCGAAGCGCCCTGTCCTGTATGTCGGCGGCGGCGTGATCATCGCGGAAGCGTCGAAAGAGCTGAAGGAACTGGTGAAGAAAACAGGCATTCCGGTGACGACTACCCTTCTGGCAATGGGCGCTTTTCCTGAGACAGACTCTCTGAGCCTGGGCATGCCAGGCATGCACGGCACGGCGTATGCCAATCACGCCATACAGGAGTCAGACCTCCTCATTGCCGTGGGGTCGAGATTTGACGACAGGGTGACCGGCAAGCTGGATGAGTTTGCCCCGCACGCCAGGATCGCCCATATAGACATAGACCCTTCGAGCGTGAGCAAAAACGTGGATGTCGATATCCCGATAGTCGGCGACGCGAGACTGGTCATGGCCGAGCTTAACAGGATGGTGAAGCGGCCAGATATCGGCGCGTGGATCGCGACCATAGAAACGTGGAAGAGAAAAGGGCCGCTCGAGTATAAGAGGGATGACAGGCTGAGGCCCCAGTACGTGGTCGAGGAAATCTGCAATGTCACAAAGGGCGGGGCCATTATAACCACGGAAGTCGGGCAGAATCAGATGTGGGCTGCGCAGTATTACCGGTATACAAAACCGAGGACATTTATCTCAAGCGGCGGCCTCGGCACCATGGGGTTTGGTTTTCCGGCGGCGATAGGCGCCCAGGTCGGCTG
>JBDRBZ010000197.1:0-9157 GCA_043822175.1 Candidatus Omnitrophota bacterium | reverse complement strand
AGAAAACCGTCCACGCCGTCACAGATAATCGAACCGGCCTCGCCCACATTTGACGCTATGACCGGTTTCCCCGCGGCCATGTATTCTAAAATCTTGACCGGGCATTTTGAAAGGTTGAAACGCGAGGCGTCTAAAAGCGGGACAACACCCGCGTCAACTTCGGCCAGGCGCGCGGGCATCTCATCAGGCCTCACCCACCCCATATACTCAACGCCGTCGCATGATTTTCTATTTATCATGTTTTTCAGTTCGCGTCCGAATATGCCATCCCCGAAAATCCGTAAACAGGCAGAATTGTTCTTAACCCGCACCTCGGTAAAACACTCTATCAAAAAGTCCAGATACCCCACTATCTCGGGCCTGTTTACCGAACCGTGCCAGGAGAATACAAAATCACGGCCCTCCCGCTTCCCGGCATACCCGAATCGTTCCCTGTCGACCGCGGTAGGTATAAGATATACGTCTTTATGATACTGCAACAGGTACTTTCTTATATAATCCGATGCCGCTACGCAAAACAAACTGCCCCGCGCCAGGACGCGCGTAAGATATTCCGCCTTTGATTTCGGGAAAACGCCCAGGTACCTGCCGGTATCCTCCCTGGCCTCCCAATCGTCCATGTCGAAAATATAAGGGACACCGGCCTTACGGGCGGCCAGCATCGCCGGCAACGAATGGTAGTTGGCCCTGTTTATCACGAACAGGCCGGCGTTGTCCCGCGTGAGGGCTGAATACCCTTTTATCATGCCACTCACTTTTTCAAAAAAAGAGAAACCGGCATCGTCTTTACCCGCCTTGGCGCCCAGGTCATCGGCAAAAGAGAATACACCGGCACTTATCCCCCTTTTAACCAGTTCGCGGGCAAACCCGTAGGCCCGGATCCTCGCCGCGGGCTGGTCGCGGCCCTCACGCGTTATAAATAGTACCTTCATTTAGCCACATATCCCTGAATAAGCAGATAAAAGCGTATCTGCCGTATGTTTCCAGCTGTAATTTTCTTCAGCCCGCGAGCGGGCCAACCGGCCCAACCGCTCACCCAGCTCTTTGTCCATTAGTATCATGAGAATCTTCTCCGCGAGTTCGGAGCAATCCCCGGGTTTCACGAGCACCCCTGCGTCCCCGACCATCGCGCTCACCTCGCCCACATCGCTCGCCACAACAGGCTTGCCGCAGGCGAGATACTCCGCAACTTTCAGCGGGCTTTTGCACCGCGTGACTGCCGTATCATCGAACGGCGCGACGCATACATCCGCTTCGCCGATAAACCGCGGTACCGCATCATGCGGCACGCTGCCCGTAAATATCATATTGCCGGCAATCCCCAGATCTGACGCCAGCCTGCGCAGGTTTCCCTCAAGGTATCCCTCTCCCACAATTATGAATTTCACGTCCGGTTTTTTTCGCAGGACTAAAGCCGCGGCATATATGAAAAGCCCGGCATATTGCGCGCCGTGGAGCTGGCCTATATAGAGCACCATGTCCCCATTTATCGAGAATGTTATCTTTACACGGCCGGCTCCGGAATCCGGGCTGAATTTAGACAGGTCAGCTCCTACAGGGCTGGCATAAACGCGCTCTTTCGGTGCGCCGAAAGCCGCAGCCATTTTCCTGAGCTGCCCGCTGGCACATGATACTGAATCGGATAAATACGGCAAAAACCTCTCCAGCACGAGGAACGAACTTCCTATCAAAACAGACAGAGCGTTCTTCCCGCACGATTCATAATATATCTTCTCTTCCCAGTCATCCCAGTCATAATGCGCGGGTTTTCCGGTTATATAGGCAGCGGCAAGGGCCGGCACGGACGAATAATGATGGCATTTCTGAAAATGCATGACATCGGCCCATCCGCACAGGCCGATAAGCCTGCGTGTATTGCCGATAAAAACCGCGGGAGAAGGCGTTCTGTCGAAGGGGATTACCTCGATGCCGTTCAAGACTGAAGCGCCATGTTTCGCGCCTATAAGAACCGGGAAATAACACAGTTTCACGCTGTGGCCTGTTTTGACAAATTCACGGGCAATGCTCACGATACGCACGGTCCACGGTTCTGCTGTATCAAAAATATCATGAGGATGAACCATGAGGATATTCACGCCCTTACCCTTCCGGCATTAGCGATTATGGAGGGATACGCCTCACACGGGCTCCAACACCCGGGGCACATCCTGCCGCGGATATCGTCCCTGACCCTGCCGGCGAGGGAAGAATCCCATAAAAGGCTCATATCATAGCCGTAGTTTCTTATATTACCGATACACCTGTCATACATTCCGCACGGGTATATGTCTCCGTACGGGTTTATGAAAAGGCTTCCGTTGAACGCCTGGCACGCAACCGGGAACCTGTCGCCGTTAAGATACCGTCTCAAACCGGTAATATATTTATCTTCCAGAAATCGCTTAATCATGTTCCCTTTCTTTGCTAAACTCATAAAGCGTTCGATCATGTCAGGATCGCAGCCCGGGTTCCCTTCGACCTGATCATTCCCGTAATAATGAGATGAGGCATGAAAAAGATTGAAGTGAAGGTCTGAAGGTGAAAAACAGGGTTCCTTCCCGAGTACGGTTATCAATTCTTCAAGATAATCGATGTTATATTTTGAGATAGTACAGCTTAAGTAATAATGCCCTTTTTTAAGCGCCTTCAACATCCGGAACGTCTCAAGGCTTCTGTAATAACTGCCCTCAACGCCCCGCAACAGGTCGTTCACGCGCGGCGGGCCGTCCACGCTGACGTTTATTACAGGCGCCAGACCGCGCTTGATGATCTCGCCCGCAAGTAAAAAAATCCTTTCCGGCATCTGCCCGTTTGTCGAAACGTGGAAAACAGCCAGACCCGGCGCACTGTCCATAATAACCCCGGCTATATCCGCGACATCTTCCCTTACGCTGATTTCTCCTCCGGTAAGGTCTATCCAGGACAGCCCGCGCATGCCGCTCATCATTTTCCGTATTTCGCCGACCGCCATTTCCTCGCCGTGGGGCCTGCGCCAGATACCGCATATCTCACAGCGCAGATTGCACCTGTAAGTCGCCGCAAACGTCATTTTATAAGGCAGCCCGGCTTTGCGGCGGCCGGAAAGCAGCATGCGTTTAGCCAGCACAAGCGTGTTCTTCACTTAAAAACCTTTCGGAGATTTCCCGGAATACCTGTTCGGGTGAAAACCCCATACAAATATTACCGCGCGGGCATTTCTTATTTATGAATCCCGTCCCCACGCACGGACTGCAATCGCAATGCTTATAAAATATAAGGGCGTTATCGTTTAACGGGCCATACCGTTCAGGCGATGTCGGCCCGTACATCACAGCCATGTTTTTCCCAAGGGCCGCCGCGATATGCAGGGGGCCTGTATCTGCCGAAATAAAAACACTGCTTTCTTTTATCAGGCCGGCCGTTTCCCATATATCGAGCCTGCCGGCGAGATTGACCGCCTTTTTATTCAGGCCCGCCATCTTTATTACATTGTCAACATAGCCGGCCTCTCCCTGCCCGCCGGTGCATACCAGAGGCAATGGGCATGCAGTGTCAAGCATGCGCATCAACGCCGCGAACCGCTCCGCAGGCCATCTTTTATACCTGAAATTTTCGCTCGTCCCCGGGTGCACGCAAATAAACCGCTTCCCGGCAGTAACGGCGCCGCCACCGGATGCCTCCGAAGCATTGACTTCTGTCTTAAAACACGGGTACCGGTACTCTCCTGTGATACCCAGGGGCTCAAGAAGCTTCATAAATATGCGGGAGATATGGACAGACAGGTCATTATTGACCCACGCCGTGTAGAAATATTTTTCATTCCTATTATTAAGCCCCACCCGGACACGCGCCTGAGACAGGTACGCGAACACGGCGGACGTATTGTTGAAGGTCTCAAAATTTATCACCATATCTATTTTTTCTTTCCTCGCGCGTTTTATCAGATTGATGTTCTGCCTTATGATAGCGCCGACATTATCGGTAAAGCCGTAGTAAATCACTTCATTAACGGCTTTATGCTTCTCGAGCAGGCCCCTGTTAGTCTCGAATGTGAGGAAAAGAATCCGCGCATGCGGATATTTCTCTTTTATCCGGTCTACAAGAGGCCATATCAAAACGAGATTCCCCAGCCCCCAAAGTTTAATCAAAAGTATTTTCCTGATCTCCGTATCCGCACTATTCTTCCTGATAGTGCGACCGCGGGAAAAACGCATAAAAGAAGAAAAAATCCATGATAGGGTTAGATCTATATATCTCAAAGCGTTAAATGTCACTTCTTATCCTCTTATATACGCTTATCACGTCTCCGTTGTCGAGTTTTACGCTGCCGACCTCGAGGTACAATCGACGGTTGAGGTCAAACGCGTTTTTTAGCGCGCCGCCTATATCTTCCAGCGCGCCCCGGCGGCCCGGATCCCCGGTTTTATCAATAACATAATCGGCGGATAAAAGGAATATGCCCCAGTCCACAGTACCGGGCCGCGGCGCGTCCGAGGGATCCGCCTGCTGGGGGCACTCAATAAAAAGTTCCACCCCGCGCGCTGCCAACCCGCAATTTACCGCATCCTGTATCCCGTAATCAAATGTCACAACCGCCCTTTTCGGCCGCGCGCCCGGGGCCGGTTCACCCGTGAAGATGCCTGTCAATTCGTTTACAATCACATAATTCCCGTCTCTATAAACAGAAACAATGCCGCTCTCGAGTAAATCGCCATTAATCCAGGCATATAAACCTCTTTCCTTGAAAAATTGAGGTATCTCTGAACCCGGTAAAAAGCTTAAGGCCAGATATTGCATGATGCCGGCAGTTAACACCACGGCTGTATACGGTTTTCTTAACTTTGAGAATCTTTTACCCGAAATCACGGATGACAGAAGCAGGAAAGCCGCAGGCAGGATTGGAATCAGAAAACGTGCTGTCTTGTTCGGTGAAAGCGAGAATGCCGCAAGCGGTACGACGAGCCATATGATGAGAAAACGGTTAATTTTGCCGATATCGAAAGCCAGCATCATGATAGCCGGACATAGCGCCAGGAAAAATAATATCCCGAAATACATCCCCGGGAAACAACGCAGGTAATACAGAATGTCACCGGCATTATGCTGTATGCTAAATGTTTTATCCAGATATTTTGCAAGAATATCGGGATTAAGGGGATTAAAATACACGGGCCCCGCAATGACAATAAAAGTGGCGAGAAGAGCGCATATGTTGCGCCCGCGTTTCACGCGATCTTTACCGCGCGCAGATGCGATTGACACGGCCGCATAATATACTAAGGAGCCTATAATGAAAATGAGCGCCGCCTCTTTTATAAGCTGGGACACGCCAAAAGCAATACCCGCCAACAAGCTAAACGCAAGGGAACTAAAATTTCTCGCGTAAAACAGGAACAGAAATGACACTGAAACCGCCGCGGCCATTGGCAAATCCAGCATACATATTCTCGCGTGCCCGAAAATAACCGGCGATAGAGAAAGCATAATCGCGGCCAAGAGGCCGGTCTGCCGGTCATACAGGAACCCCCCTATGCCATAGACGGAGAAAAAAAGAGTCAGGAAAAAAATATAATTGATCAACACGACCGCCTTATTCACATCGCGCAAGCCAACCCTGCCGCAAAGCGCGAAAACAGGGCCGGCAGCGGCATGATAAAGCCTCGGATGGGAGGCACCGCGCAAACGGAGAAAAGAATACATGCCGTCAGGGGTCCACAACGGCAACCGCGAAAACCGCATGCAATCCCTTATATTACCTCCCGCGTCATATTTGTTTACGATGCGGCTTTCGCCGACTACCAGCAGATTTACCGCGAGGCACATAAACGAGAAGAGAACCAGTATAATAAAATATATTCTTCCGCGCCTCATCTCTTCCTTCCGCCCAATAATAGCCGTCCGGTGAATATCATGATAAGTCTGAAAAATATTATGTACATAAACGTGTACAGCCACAAAAAGACCAATCCTACCCATTTCCTGATACCGCGTTTATTAGATTTTGCGCTCATAGATGAGGGTTTCCTTCCCGTAAAACTTGAAAGCGCCCATCTGCCTAAATCGCATATCGGCCAGCAAATTACTGACAACATGATTATTCTTAAGAGCCGTAACCTTGGCTTTCTTGACGCCCCTCCGGCTGAATTCTTTTATCACCTCGTTTATCAGATCTTTTGACACGTCCCTTCCCCTGCAAGCCGGATCAATGGTAATAAACAGAAATTCGGCCTTTATATCGCTGAGACCGGCCTTCCTGAAATAAAGACACGCCTCAATAACATCCTTAATCAGCGACGGATGTCTCGCAACCTCAGGCAAAACGGCCTTTATTAACCGCATTGCCCTCTTTACTATAATCTCACGGAACAGTCGCCCGGTATCGGCAGAGGCCGATATGTACCCTTTTATGCCACCCTCTTCTTCGAATATATAATTAATGCCCAGCCCTGAATCCAGCATGGCGCGGAACATGACAACCAGGAATTCCTCGCCGAACCTTATGAAAGATGATTCATACATGTGGCCCGCGTAAAGCCTCACCACCTGACCGATATCGCCGCTCCGCATTGGCCTAATCATTGCCCCTCCCACGCTTTATCAGAAATGATCCAAAAAAAAGATACATAAGAAGCGCAAGCGCCTTTACATACCTGACAATATCCGGCACACCACGTATCCTCCTTAAATGCCCGAACCATACAGACGGCCGGAGGTAAAACCGCTTATAAAAATCCCTCCAGGCGCGCATCATAAACTTTCCGGAAAGCCCTTTCGGCACAAATACAGGTTCCCAGAACGAGAACTCACTCAAATCATCGCTCACCATTAAACCGTAATCCCGGCAGAGACCGTACTGATACGTGCCCGGCAACGGGGTATTGAGCTGGACGGTTATGTCATCCAACGGAATACGCAAAGCAAAATCAATAGTTTCCCTGACAGTCTTTTCCGTATCCGTGCAATGCCCTATCATGAAAAAGGCTTTCGGCGATAAACGGACCTCATGGGCCCATCGCACGGCCGATCCTATCTCAGCCGTGGTCATCCCCTTTCTTATGAATTTCAGCACCTCATCAGACCCTGATTCGGCGCCTATCCTTACGCGCCAGCAGCCAGCTTCTTTCATTTCTTTCAACAGGTCCCTATCCACGATATCGGCCCTTATGGCGCATGTCCATGAGACATTGAGATTTGCCTTCCTCATCTCGCGTATAATATCGCGCACCCTCTGCTTATCAGGCGTAAATAACGAATCGACAAACGCAATATCCCTGGCGCCATACTCCCTGACCAGGTGCTGTATCTCGCGGACAATATAAGCAGGGCTAAAAGACCTGTACTTACTTCCAAAAATATTTTTATAACAGAATATGCAGCTATACGGGCATCCCCTGCTCGATATCACGCTCATCTTGGGCAGGGCACGCTGGTCATTGGGCTGCGGTTTATACTTTTTTATGGGTATCAGGTGGCGCGCCGGAAAAGGCAGAATATCCAGATCTTTTATGTACTCCCGCGGGGCTGTACGGATTATACTGTTTCCGCTCTTGTAAGCAATACCCGGAACACCCTCCAGGGATTTACCGTCTCCGACCGCGTCGGCCAGCTCTTTAAAGGTAACCTCGCCCTCGCCTAATATGACAATATCAACCGCCCGGTTACCCGCGAAATCATCCATGTTCGAGTTTATATGAGGCCCCCCGAAAACAATTTTGGCCCCGGGCAGCGCGCGCTTTATCTCTGCGGCGATATCGCGGGCCGAATAAGCGGAAACCGTAAACGTCGTTATACCCACAATGTCCGGCTGACAGGCCCGAACACGCTTAAGCAACCGCTCCGCGTTTAAGTCCTCTACCGCGGCGTCAATGACCGCGACATCATGCCCTTCCCGTTCGAGGACCGCCGCGATGTAACATAACCCGAGCGGCGGGGAATTATAAAATAGGCTCCGCGCGACAGGCCCAAGCCTTTGTCCGGTTCTCGCGTCGATATTCGGGTTTATTAAAAGGATTTTCACTGTATTAAGAACCTCCTGGGGAGACCGTACTCTTTTATTTTCCAGAAGCTCAATTCGCCGTTAACGGCCATCCTGATAAATACTTGCATGAGCTTTATGTAATTGCAGATCTCAGCGAAAATGCTCAAAATGAAAGGATGCGCCCTCAACATGCCGGACTTGCATAGCCGCTTAATCATTGCTTTCGGGATAAACCCCTTTGACGTCAGTGAAACAAGACAGGCAACAAACAGGTCGTCTTTTTCCCGGGGGTATCCGAAAGAAAATCTGAACTGTCTGAATGATTTCGCGGCCCTGCCTTCCACGTCATCCGGGCTTATCAACCCCCGTTCCAGGAGGATATCACACAGCCTCGTGCCCGGAAAAACGGTAAGCGAATACATGAACAGGTCAAACGGCCGGGGCAGAGAGAGCAGCATATTCACAATTTCCATTTTCTGCTCATACGTGGCCATGGGGTTATCCAGTATCACGTCATATACCAAAGCCAGCCCCATTTCCTTTGCCTCGCCGGCAAACGCCCGTATCTTTTCGGCTGACAGATCCCGGTTATAAGCGTCCCGCGCCTCATCGGCCGAGCCGGTCTGTATACCCACCTGCGCGCGCCTCAATCCCGCCCCCGTTAACATATCAAGCGACTCCCTGTCAGCGCACCCGGCGTTAAGCAGTATCTCGAAAGGCAGGCCTATTCTTTTTTTATACTCCTTTGAGAATTCAATCACCCAATCCCGGGGAAAGACAAAGGTATCGTCATCAAACTTAACTTTACGTATATTCTTAAATACAGATAGCGCCCTTTCAATCTCACCGATCACACTATCTACACTCCTGATGCGGTGATATCTCTGCCCCGGGTACATAGACCTGAGTATGCTGTTATAACAATAACTGCAGTTAAAAGGGCATCCCCGGGAAGCGAATACGCGCAGCTCCCTGGCGGCAACAAGCGGATCCACGCGGCGCACCCTGCTGCCTTCGATAAAAAACTTATTCCCGCCGCCGTAATCCTGAAACGGCAGAGCATCCAGGTCGCTTATTAACTGCCCGGTTTCCCCGCAAACCGTACTGCCGCCTTCTCTGTAACAAATGCCTTTTATGCCTGACCAGTCTCCTGCCTGAAACCGCCTGGCAATATCCGGCATAATGTATTCGATGACCTCA
>JBDRBZ010000196.1:0-13182 GCA_043822175.1 Candidatus Omnitrophota bacterium | reverse complement strand
TGGCCTTTGATCTCTTTAACAGATGCCTGAAATCATCCTTCTCAAAGATTATGACATCATCCAGGCACGGGTGGTCTGAGAGTATCGGATAGACGCGCCTGTTGCATACGTATGTAATATTGTATTTTTCACCGGACTGTTTCAGGGCATTGATCACGGGTATCGAGAAAATCACGTCCCCTATGCCGAAAGGGTTGAAGAGAAGGATGTTCTTAGCCCCCACTGATATCCCTCCCCGCTATACCCTGGATAAGCCCCAAGACGCACCAGAAAAGGCAGGCCAGGTTCAGGCTGTACAGGTTTGTGTCGAAAAAACTGTGCACAAGAAACGCTACGGCCCCGAGGCACAATCCCAGCGAAAAGGCGTTCATGAATGAATCAGGCCTTCTGATGGCGGATCTGAGATTCGGCAGGATGACCAGCCCGAGAAACGCCAGGAAAGACCCGAGCCCCAGTATGCCTATGTCCGCGGCCATCTGAAGGTAGCAGTTGTGGGCATAGCTGCCCATGCCCTTATCCGCGTCGGTCCGCATCTGTCTGAAATTCTCAAAGAATGTATTGAGGCCGTTGCCGATTATAGGATGCTGCTTGAATATTCTCCAGCCCACAGACCACATGCCTGCCCTGTCACTCAAACTGAGCCTGAGGTCGAGGCTGTCGGTAAAATAGGTCCTCAGATACGGTATCGCGACTATCGCGACGCTTAAGATAATGATCAGTATTATTACCGGCACAACGAAACGCCTGATATTGGCGAATATCAGGATCCCCGCGGAAATGACAGCGCCGAAAATGGCGCTCCGCGCCGTAGTGAGATACAGAAAAAAAACGAGCAGCCCGAGCGGCGGCGCGATGATGATTTTAAGCCTTTTACTACCCGCGAGCCCGAACAGGAAAAGTGAGAGAAAGACAAAAAGATATATGTTTATCCACGCCGCGAAATCGTTCGGGAACGGAAACGACGCCGTAGGGAAGGTGGTAGCGCCCTGCGGCTTGTCGTGGAACTTGAATACAGGGTAATTGTTGGGATAGTGCAGAAAGTCCATGCCGCTGACATACTGCTGGTATATGCCGTCGGCTAGTATGAGTACGGACGAGAAGATCATCACGGCGAGCACACGCCTCATCCTGGCCTCGGTACGGAACGTGTCGGCGACGACGATAAAAAGCAGTATCCACTTGATTGCTTTTGATACGAGCGCCCGGAAGCTTAAGTACAGGTACCCCGAATTGACGATGGATATAAGACAGCACAGGAAGAACAGCGCCAGCGCGATCAGCACGCCGGCCGGCACGTTCACCCTGAAGTTTTTTTCTATAAGGATCTTTTTCGCGAAAAATACGGTTATCGCGAGGGTTACGAATATCTCTATCGCCGATTTCGAGAACGGCAGAGTAAACAGCGTGACGAGCACGCATATCTCGATGATACTATCCGCGATCCGGCAGGCGTTAGCTGGCATTCTCATGATCCGTTCCCCCGCCTCACTGATGTTTTGGCGTTTCGCATATTCACCATTTTATTTCTTACATGCATAAGCCGCAGACAGAACCCGGCCATCGACGACGCCGTAACGATGAGCGCGGCAAAGGCCCACCTGTAAGGGGCAAACTGTATGACAAGCGCGCTTATGCCAAGGAGAAAACATACCGTAAAGATAAGAAGCACCGCGTTTTTCTTCTTGAATCCGATCGAGGCAAGCATGTGGGACGAGTGGTCCCTGCCCCCCTGAAATATCGAACGTCCCTCTCTCAGCCTGATGATGGTAACCAGTGTCGTATCGAATATGGGATATCCCAGAATAACTATGGGGATGGCCAAAGACAGGCTCACCTTTTCGGTTTCCCAGCTTCCGATAACCGCCAGGCACGCCAGGAGAAAGCCCAGCACAAGGCTGCCGGAATCCCCCATAAATATATGGGCCTTCGGGAAATTGTATTTAAGAAAACCGAGGCATGCCCCCATGATACCGGCTGCGAACGCCGCCGCCAGATAATCCCCTTTCACAAAAGTGATGACACAGAAAAAGAATGACGCGATAGCGGCGATACCGCTTGAGAGGCCGTTAAGGTTATCCAGGAGGTTGAAGGCGTTCGTGATGCCCACGATCCAGAACACCGTAAATACCATTGACAGGTAATAATCCTCTATGGTCGTGACATGGAGGCCGAATTTATAGACTACGATCGCCGCCAGCGTCTGCACGCAGAGCTTGAGCTGCGGCAGCATGCCCATTTTATCGTCTACAAGGCCGAGCACAAGAAGCATGGTCACCGATATAAAAATGCCGAAAAGCACCCTCGTCATGTCGACCACCAGCACCATGCAGACAAGAAAGGCCAGAAAAATAGCGACGCCCCCGAGAAGCGGCGTCGGCCGCAGGTGCGCTTTTTTCTTCTCGGGATGGTCCAGGATATTGAGTTTAACGGCTATCTTCCTGATAAAGGGCGTAAAACCGAACGCCACTATGAATCCCACAAAAAGCGATCCCGCGATATCCCAGCTCGTGTACATGTCACCCCTCGAAATAAGTTATAACGTCTTCTAAAATATCGTCTATGCCCTTCTTAGGCTTAAAGCCAATACATTTTCTTATCTTGGCGATGTCAGGACGCCTGTGCCGCATGTCCTCGAATCCCTTTTCGTACGCTTTTTCGTACGGCACGCGGATTATCTCGGAGCCGCTGCCCGTCATCTTCTTTATCTTTCTGGCAAGATCGCCGATCGTTATGCCCTGCGGGTTGCCCAAGTTAAATACCTCTCCCACGGCTTTCGCGCTGGCTGCCAGCTTTATTATCGCCCGCACCGCGTCCTGGACATGCGTGAAACTCCGGGTCTGCCTGCCGTCGCCAAACACCGTGATAGGATGGCCGAGAAGCGCCTGCTGGACAAACCTGGGTATCACCATGCCGTACCTGCCGGTCTGGCCCGGGCCGCAGATGTTAAAAAATCTGATAATGACTACGGGCAGTTTCTTTTCCCTGTGATAGGCCAGGGCGAGGAATTCATCCAGGGCCTTTGAGCAGGAATAACTCCACCGGGTTATGGTCGTGGATCCCAGGAGCCTGTCATCCGTTTCCGAAAAAGAAGCCTTATCGCTCATGTTTTTACCGTATATCTCGGAAGTAGAGGCGAATATAACTTTTTTCTTGCCGAGCTTGTTCGCCAGTTCGAGGACTATTTCCGTTCCCGCGATATTGGTTTTAATCGATTCCAGCGGGTTGTCGATGATATACTTCACGCCAACCGCCGCCGCGAGGTGATATACTATATCGGACCTGCGTATGAGCGTCTTCATCACATGCCCATTCAATATGGTATCCATCACAAAACGGAAATTGCCGCAGGACGACAGGTCTTTTATGTTCCCGAGGCTGCCTGTCTGCAGGTTGTCTATCACGCACACTTCGTGTTTTTCCTTTACAAGCGCCCGCGCAAGATGCGACCCTATAAATCCGGCCCCGCCCGTTATCAGTATCTTCATAAGGTTATCCCTTTCATTAGAAGCAGTTCTTCGTACATCCTCTCCGACTCCTCTATAAGATTTTTCTTTGAATAAAGCCCGGCCGCGTACTCGCGGCCTTTAGCCCCCATGTCACGGCGCGCGCCTTCGTCCGCTATCAGCCCCGCAAGGCGGCTCGCGAAGCATTCATCGTCGTCTTTCGGGACTATGACTCCGTAATCGCCTATGGCGTCCCTTACGCCTCCGGCGTCCGTGGCAATAACCGCTTTCCCGGACGCGAGGGCCTCGATAAGCGATAACGGAGTACCCTCATTCTTTGACGTCAGGCAGACTATATCCAGATCGGCGTAAGCCTCTTCCATTTCTTTCATCCATCCGGCAAATACTGTCCTGTCTTCAATCCCGGCCGCGGCGGCGCGGTCCCTGATACGCTGTTTCAGCGGCCCGTCGCCAATAACGACAAACCTTACCATATTATATTTTTCGGCCGGCATGTAATTTTTTAAAAGGCCCGCTACCCTTATGAACATCTCATGGTTTTTCACGGGCACCAGCCTGCCGACAATGCCGATAAGTACGGCGTCTTTATCCAGGCCCAAACGCGACCTCAACCGTCCCTTAAGCGCGTCACATTTCAGGAACCTGTCCATTTCAAAGCCGAGCCTGATGACTCTGTACTTCATCCGGCTGCCGATACGGTAATTGCCCACCAGCTCATCCCTCTGACTGTCGCTTATGGCTACGATCCTGTCCGTATAACGGGCCAATACGCGCTCGACCGCCAGAAAAAACGCTGTCACCCCTCTGCCGAAATAACTGTGAAACACATGCCCGTGATAGGTGTGCACCTTAACAGGCACGCCGGCGATAATGGCCGCTATCCTCCCGAAAGTTCCGCCCTTTGCCGTATGCGTATGCACGATAACGGGCCTTTCCTTCTTCATTATCGAAAGAATCCTGAGGAACGCCCTGAAATCGTTAACCGGGCTGATTTTCCTCATGAGCTCAGGTATATGCACCGTCCTTAATTTCCTCTCACCCGCCATATAGGACATATCGCCCTCTCCCTCACCTATAGTGCCGTATACGAGCAATGAATCAAATCTGTCCCGCGGCAGGCCTTCGGTCAGCATCACCACATGCTGAGCCGGCCCGCCCACGTTGAGCCGCGCGATCACTCTCATCACCTTGATCTTATTCATTTAGCAACTTCCACGACAAAATCCGCCTCAAAACTGCCGTTGTCAAAAGTGTAGTGCCTCAACTGCTTTACCTTCTTATCCTTGTACGAGAAGTCACCGTAATCCTCGACTATCCCGTAAAGCCTGACCTTCGCGGGCAGAGAACGCGTGCCGTCACCCACGGTTTTGCGTATTATGCCGTCAGCGTCATTGCCCAGGTTTACGAGAAAATAATTAGGCACGCTCTCCCCCAGCCAGAGCACTTCGGCAAGTACCGTACCGTCCGGGAGCGTCTCCTTGTCCCCGACTTTAATCTTATCCAGCGATTCATCCGTAAGGTTCTTGAACGATACAAGCACGTCGATCCTGGCCTCCTGGGGCCCGCTCTGGAAGCCGACATTATGCATGGCCTGCCGCTTCAGGAACTTCTCGAGCAGCCGCTGTTCCACGGCGCCTTTTTCGTTAAGCTTGACATAATAATAAACCATAGGGACCGCAATAAGCAGGATAAAGGCTATCACCGCGATATCCAGAACACTGAATACCCCCAAGAGTCGCATCTTCTTTATATTTCTCATTTATACCCCCTTATGCCGGATCAAATATACCCTTTCAGCTTATAGTACAGGATAGCGGCATATTCACGCGCTATCCCCTTTATCTGGCTCCATTTAACCATATTACCTTTTTCATAAAAACTCGCTCGCTCAACAGGGACGAGATACACGTTAACGTCTTTCAGGTACTTTTCGGACAAAAGTTTGAGCCGAAGCAGATGGTAAGGCGAGCTGACGATTATCACGGATTTCCAGTCTTTTTTTTCCGCCAGGTCAGCGATATCCCTTATCATTTCATACGTATTTGCCGGGGATTCATCCACCAGGATAGCGTTGGCGTCCACCCCCATAAAAACAGAGAGGGCACGCATGACCTCGGCTTCCTCCATGATATATTTGTATCCGCTTGAATACACGATCACGGGCGCCATGCCTTCCCTGTAGAGTTTCACCGCCGTATCCACCCTCTCCTGATACCCCTCACCCGCTTTGCCCGACTCACCGACCCCCGCTCCCAGAGCCACAATCGCGTCGGATTTCCGGGGTGTCTCTTTCACATACAGCGGCCCGGCCAGGACCCAGAGTAACGGTGTATAAAATATGACAAGACAGCATAAAAGCGCCGCCGCCAATGCCGGCGCTAACCTCCGCCGGGTTGCCGTGTAAACTTTGGAGAGATTGCTCTTCCACGTGTTCTCCCTGTCCCGGGATTTCCTGGCCATTACATCCTCTATCAGAACCGACATTTTCTCCAGCTTATTGGTCCACGAATTAAGCCTGGCCGTATCAATCGCCCTCATCTTCTCTTCCCGGTCAGGAGGCGCGCTGATGGCCCGTCTTATCGCCTCTGAAAACTCCGGGGCGCTGCCGGCCACGCTCACGATGTTCCCGTTGTCCCTGTTGAATTTCGCCACCTCGGGCAGGTCGGTCGAAACCACCCTTTTACCGACGGAAAGATACTCGTTGAGTTTTGTGGGATACACGTTTCTCGTATAATCCGTAATGCTGTAAGGTATAAGCGCGACGTCAAAATGCCTGACGTAGAGCGGCAGTTCGGCCGTGCCTTTTTGGCCCAGAAACGTAACGTTGGGCATGTCCTTTACAGGCGCAATGTCTGTCTGAAGCGGCCCGCAGAACACAAACGATACGTCCCTGTTCTCCCGGGCCGCATACCTGACAAGCTCCATGTCTATCCATTTATGGATGCCGCCGATATACCCGGCTATCGGTCTCTTTATCGGCTTAAGATCTGCCGGCACGCCGTCGGGCAAATCGAGCGCCCTTATGAAATTTTCCATGTTTACTCCGAACGGGAAATAATGCACATTCGCATTTTGCCGGGAACAGTAATCATGGAGTTCCATGCTGGTCACGAAAACCAGGTCAGCCCTCCCGAGCATCAGCTTTTCGGTGGACCGTATTTTCCGGGCATCCTTCGAGCTCGCCTGAAACGAATCAATGCAGTAATAAATAACCGCCTTCGGGTTCATGCCTTCGATAAGATCCAGGCTCAGGCCCGTGGGAAGGAAAGTCCACACAACCGGCTCCTGAAATCCCACCGCCTTAAGCCATCTGAAAAGCACCGAAAACATGAGCCGCTTATTGATGAATCTGGCCGGCTTCATGTAAGGGAACGGCAGCACAAGCGGGGAATACACGTAAAGCCTTTCCTCGATTTTCCTGATGCCGTAAACGCCTTTTTTCCAGTTCAGTATGCGGCTTTTAAGCCTTCCGGCATCGCTGAGCCTCGGGGCGCGCACTCCGGTATTCTCGATGAAAAGCACCCTGTTGCCGTTCCTGGCAAGCCTTGTCATTATTTCCTGGTGGCCCTGCCAGATAAAGTCCCAGTCAATGCTTGAGATGCAAATGATATCTTCGTTTTTCAGCAATTTATTTGCCCCTTTTACCTAACATCCCTGCGGCCGCGCGCGCCACGTAAAGCACGCTGCCTACGGCAAACCCGGCGGTTATCGGCAGGCAAAGCCCCAGTTTAAAAAAAAGCGCGGCCAACAGAAAACCCGCCCCCCTGTCGCGTACGGTTATGCGGACAAAATTGAAATTTGCCGCCGTGAATACCGCGAAAAACAATACAGCCGCCGCTCCGGTAACGGCAGAACCCGCTATAACGGCCGCAGCGGCGAATACCACAAAAGCCGTGCCCGCTATACTGGAAACCCCCTCGGCATTGCTCGCGCACCATTCATAAGGCCTGCGCCTGTTAATAAGGTACTTCGAGAGGTCCCTTGACCTTTCGTAGAAAACACGGCATTGTTTCATGAACGAGGGATGATGGTGATATACCAGTATATTGGGATTATAAAGTATATTGTGTCCTTTGGCAAGCAATCTATCGCCGAATTCGTAATCCTCGACCGAAGCGGTCCGGATTTCCTCATTAAACCCTCCGGCATCCTCATACACGGACCTTTTCATGCCGCAGGCCCTGGGCGCGAATATAGAAACATAATTGCCGCGCGGTGTCCAGGATTTGGTTATAAGGCATTTTACCTGCGGGAAAATGCCTTTGCTTAAAGGTTTATCGGCGTATTCGCCTATTACCGCCTCCGTACCCGCGTTAAAAGTCTCCTCAAAAAGCCTGAGGGTATCTGGCTTAAGCGCGACATCCGAATCAAAAAACACGACATAATCCCCCGACGAGGCCTTTACGCCGGCGTTCCTGGCAGCCGCGGGTCCGGAATTGGTCGTGAGCCGCAAATAACGCGCGAACGGGAATTCCCGGGCCACGGATCCGAGGTCGGCCCGTGAGGCGTCGTCAACGACAAACACCTCTGAGGCGCAATCAAGGTTATTCAGCGCGGGCCCGAGCGACTCAAGCATGATGCGCAGCTGGCCCGGATTTTCAAAAGCCGGTATTATTACCGATAGTTTCATGCTGTCTGCCCCTGTCTCTTAAAATACATGGAATTCGTTATGAGAAATAACGCTTCCTCCACGCGCCCGGCCGCCAGTTTCGAGAATATCCTGAACGCGATGCCGGGATTCAGGACACCGAAATACGCCATGTCCGTCAGGAAAAGCGGGTTGGTCAGGTAATTGCCCGTTATCTTCAGCCGGGTAAAGTCCCTGAGGTATTTCTTTAACTTTTTCGCGTCCACGTTTGACATGGGTACGGGTTCTGTGTACTGGTGCCAGTACCTGTCGCCCGCATCCATGAGGCCGAGGCCTTCGGCTATACGGTACAATTCAGTGCCCGGAAACGGCGTCGCGTAATATGTCAGGCAGAAATCCGGTTTTATCCTTTCGATAAGCGCCTTTGTCTTGATAAGATCTTCCTCCTCTTCCCCGGGATTTCCTATGATAAGCGTCGCGAGCGTCCTCAAACCCGCGGCGCGGCACGCGTCAAATGCCCTGACAGTATCTTCCGCGCGTATCCCTTTCCTCAGCCCGTCCAGCACGCGCTGTGAACCCGACTCGACGCCGAAATCCACCTGTATGCAGTTGGCGTCTTTCAGGGCGCGGGCGATCTCGTCGTCAAACATATTGACCCTGGCCTGGCAGTTCCATTTCAGGCCGGGAAACTCTTTTTTTATCCTGCGGCAGAAATCGAGCACCCGGTCCTTTTTAACCACAAAGGTATCGTCGGTTATCACAAACGCCTCGATGCCGTAATTCTCCACAAGCAGGGCGATCTCGCGGAATATGCCGTCCATGCCCCTGGCCCTTACTTTTTTGCCGAACATCCTGTGCGCGCTGCAGAAGATGCATGACGACGGGCACCCGCGGGACGTCATTATCCATCCGCTCTTGAGCCACCGGCCCCTTATAACGCCTTTACGGGTCGTGAACCGCCTTTTGTCGAGCAGGTGGTATGCCGGCAGCGGCAGCTTGTCAAGGTCCACGACAGGGCCTCTTTTCTCATTTAAGATAATCTCATCTGCCCGCTTATAGGCGATGCCCCTTATGCCGGACACGTCGCTGCCGGACGAAACCGCCCCGGCCAGTTCGGCTATGGTCTCTTCACCCTCATCCATGACAACATAGTCAGGCCCCCAGCCCATCACTTCTTCCGTCATGAAAGAGGGATGCACGCCGCCGATCACGATCTTACCCGAAAACCGGCCAGCCTTGAGCGCGCTGACTATTTCTTTCACCTCCCCGCATTGAGCCGCCATGCAGGTAATCCCTATCATTTCGGGCCGTTCATTTTCAATATACTTCATCAGATCCGCCAGGGACGCGTTAAAGTCGACAATGTGACGCGACGGGAGTTCCCTCACCGACACGCT
Source organism: Candidatus Omnitrophota bacterium (assembly GCA_043822175.1). Classification (GTDB taxonomy): domain Bacteria; phylum Omnitrophota; class Gorgyraeia; order JABMRN01; family JABMRN01; genus JBDRBZ01. The sequence continues at coordinate 3,733 of JBDRBZ010000196.1, read as the reverse complement.
GCATCCGTTGGATTCCAGCACAGCCGCGACGCTCAAAAGCCCGACCGGGGGATGAACGAGCTGAACCGGATTTACGAGGACGCACTTTAGCCTCATGACGCCTTCTCCCTGCCGAATGACATCAGGACATGTCTTAACATAACCCACAGGCCGTAAGCCGTAACAATAGCGATAAACGGGTCCATGGGCGCCTTGTAACGCGGGCTCTGGCTTAGGAATATAACGCCGTGCATCAGGGCATAAAAAACGACCACCAATAGAATAAGCGCTTTATACGAAGCCTTTATTTTCGAGAATAAAAAAATGAAGAGCCCGGCCGCCATGAGGAGTATGACATAAAACTCGAGATAAGAGGCGTACCTGTTCGCGTACTTGGCGTTATTCACGAGGTAAACGGGATCGAAATACCCGAAATTGGGCCACAGGAAGATATTGCGCATCCTCTTCGGGATTATTTCAGCGAACGCGGCGGTTACTTCGCCCGGAGATTCAAGGAACGCCTTCATGCTTCCCGACGGATCGCTTATGGGGTCCGTCAGGCCCAGATCGATAAGCCTTTTATTGCTCGGAACCAGGTCCTCGCCCCACGATGAAGCAGTAACCCAGGACGAACGGTTCGCAGTATTGTAGATGAGATAGAATTTCCCGGTATTGCGGTAATTCGCGAGCGTCACGGGCAATATCACAAGCATCATGAGGACAAAGAAAAGCGCGGCATCCCTGATTCTCCTTACAATTCTCAATGATCCGTAATCGGCCCCGTAAAAAATAATCCATGCCGCGGCGAATACCGAAAGGTATACGGCAAGCTCCCTGATCAGGGCCGACAGCCCGAGCGAGACACCGGCCGCCATGAGAAACACAAGGCATTGCCCTTTCGCTTGGCGTTTCCCGTACAGGAACAGCATGTAAACGAACAGTATGATAAGCGGGATATACAGGGCCTCCGTCGAGAGCGTAACCGTCAGCTGGATGAGCGCGGAATTAACGGCGATCCCGGCCGACGACAGTATCCCCACAACCCTGCTTCCCGTGACACCATACGCCAGCAAAAAAATAAGCACGCACGAAAAGGCCCCTATTACCGACTGCGCCGCGCCGACAGTGAAAAACCCGTGCCCGAATATTTTATACACGCCTGTTATAAAGGCCGAGTAAAACACCATGAAATAGTGCGGCGATTCTTTTATGAAAATCGAGGGGTCCGCCAGCGCCCTTACGGCGTAAGTTTCGTATGTATCGCCGTCGTCGCTCGCGAAGGGATAATTGTTGCCTTCTATGTTGAGCAGGTTGGCCAGAAAAAGGATTCTTACGGCAAGCGCGAACACAAACACGCATAAAGCGATAAACCTTGTATTAAATACACGTCTTCGGACCGGCATGTTTATAATGATCCACAAAATCACCGCCCCGGACACCATCGAGACAGCCTCCAGGACATGATAGGCCGAAAAATAATATCCGACGCCGTAAAGCGCGAGCATGGATACAGGCATCATCATGTAATCCGTTTTCTTCGCGTCCCTGCCGAATATTCTCACGGCGCAATATATCCCGAACACACAAACAAGCACCCCGTAAGCCAAGATAAAGGCGTTTATTATCCAGACATACAAACCCGAAAACACCACCCCCTGCCATATGGCCTTCTGGGTATCAAGCATGGGTAAATACAGCGTAAAAATAATCCCGATCACGGCGCCTTTTACTAGAACCCGCTTCCAGTCCGCGCTGCCGGATAATCCGAAAACCAGCGCATAGATAAACACAAGCGCCCACTGCCATACAGGGATGGTAATATACCGGAAAATCAGTTCCAGCTTAAATGAATCAGCGAGCGGCATCCTGTCCAGGGCACAAAAGGCAGTCGAAAATAGCAGCGACAGCAGAATCGTTTTTCTGATATTCATAAGACTTTATTTCATATAGAGGATAGTAAACACACAAGCCACATAAAGGACCATATTCAAAAGAAACGGGATATCTCTTATAAGCAGGCGCTCGGGCTTAAGCCCTTTGCCCTTGATGTACACCAGGTACAGATACCGGAACATGCCGTAGATCACGAACGGTATCGTAAACGTCAGACGCGTTGTCCCGTGCTTCGCGAGCGTCTCGGGCGACACGGTGTAAAGCGCATAGCTCAAGATAGTCGCGCTTGCGGTTATCGAGATCAGCTGGTCTATGTACTTCTCGCTGTACCCTTCGAGGCTCTTTCTGTGCAGTCCGGATTTATCCATCAGGAGAAGAAGCTCGCTGCGCCTTTTGCAGAGCGCCAAAAACAGCGAAAGGAGCACCGTGCACAGTAGCACCCATGAAGAAAAGCCTGCCGCCGTAAACGTTATTATGGAGAGCCCCGCGAAAAGGCGCAGGAGAAAACTCGCCGCGATCGAGAACACGTCAATAATGACCATGTGCTTCAGGAAAACGTCATACGCGAAGTGCAGCACCATAAAGGCCAGGACTATCGTGAGGACCCCGAACGATATCATGAAGCTCCATACGAGGCATGTGATAAAAATGGCTGCGGCCGAAATCATCGCGGGGATGACCCCGAGCGTGCCCGCGGCTATGGGCCGGGCCTTTTTCTCGGCTATATGCCTGTCCCTTTCCGCGTCAACGATGTCGTTAACTATATAAGCCGCTCCGGACAGAAGGCAGAATATGAAGAATACCTGCACGGCTTTCGCCGCGATGCCGGCATTCAGTATGGACATGCCGAAAAACACTCCGGCAAACACAATGAGGTTCTTGGACCACTGTTCCGGCCGCATTGAAATGAATATAGCTTTTATCGTATGCATACGCCTCCCCTATATTAGACGCATGTTATATCATAAACTACTGATATATCAATTTTTATAGCCCGATCGGGAATAAAGATAGGGGAATAATCACATGACAGGAAAACCCCTATGACAACGGAAAGTTAAATGTGGATTATCGTATGGACCGAAAACAGTTGCAACACGTGACTACATATCAGCTTCGATGCTGAGTGTTACGACAGTGCCGGTGTTATCGTAGTAGTAGCTGACTGTCACATACTGGCTGGCCTCAAGGTCATCCAGGCTCATAGATTCAGAGCCCTGGGAGATCTTTGTGTCAGGTGTGACAGTAAAGTCCATTTCCTTGAAAACAGGGCTGTTTATTTCCGGGTAATCGGGTATTTCCTGGACAGATACTCTTGAATTGTCCACATCGACCTGGAGGATCTCTCCTTTAAGAACGCGTATGTCGCACGGAGCTATGTTTCCCGGTTTGTCCTGCCCGTACAGGGAATTCTCAAAAATAAACCCGCACATCAGGATCACAATGCACACCACGACGGCATATCTCAAGATCCTATGCATCATTTACCTCTTTTCTCTTTTTCGGTTTCGCATTTAACGCATAACTCGGCGTACGGCAGGGCCTTTAACCGTTCGACCGGGATCGGGCCTTTACATTTTTGGCAGTAACCGTAGGTGCCCTTCGACATGCGGCCCAATGCCTCCGCGACCCTGCGCTCTTTATCGAATTCCATCTTTTCCTCTATATCGTCTATTTCCTTTTCCTCTTCGAGCGGAAGGGCATCCTTGGAATCCTGCGGGAGCTCCTCTTCCATCGTATCTTCGAGGTCTTTTTTCACCTTATCCGCCTGTCTGTATTCCCCTTCGAGGTTTGCTTTAAGTTCAGCCATTTCTTCGGGCATGATATGCCCCTCCACACGGCCGAGGATCTCATCAATTTT
>JBDRBZ010000195.1:0-2567 GCA_043822175.1 Candidatus Omnitrophota bacterium | reverse complement strand
GAGACGCTCTACTCCGCGGGGTTACGCGTCAGCGAGCTTGTGGGCATTAACGTGGCTGACGTGGATTTTATAAGCGGCATAGTGAAGGTGCTGGGCAAGGGGCGCGTTGAGAGGCTTACGCCCATAGGGGATAAGGCCGTCATGGCCGTAAGGCGGTACATGGAAAGGCGGAACAAAGAGGGATGGGGCAGGCAGACCGCCCTTTTCCTGAACAAATACGGGAAAAGGATAACCGACCGCAGCATAAGGAGGGTCGTGGATAAGTATATAGCCGTGGCGGCGATCAAGGAGAAGATTTCACCGCATTCGCTCAGGCACTCTTTCGCCACCCATCTTTTGAATAAAGGAGCCGACCTGAGAAGCGTCCAGGAGCTCCTGGGCCACAAAAATCTCTCGACGACGCAGATATATACGCATGTTTCGGCGGAACGGCTCAAGAAAGTTTACGACCGGGCTCACCCGAGGGCATGAAAGGTTTTATGCTTAGATTGGCTTACGACGCGGCGTTTCTGGCATTCTCGTTTATATACCTGCCGTATCTTATCCTGAAGGGCAAGGCCCACGCCGATTTCGGCCAGCGTTTCGGCATCCTGCCGGACGCGCTGAAAGGCGGCCGGGAGAAGACCGTGTGGGTGCACACCGTGAGCGTGGGGGAAGTTATGGCCGCCTCGGTATTCGTAAAAGAGCTGGCCGCCGCCCTCCCCGGTTACAGAGTCGTGGTTTCCACGACCACGCGTACGGGCCAGGAGACCGCGAAGAAAATTCTTACCGGAATCAGGACGTTTTACTTCCCGCTCGATTTTCAGATTACGGTCAGGAAAACAGTGGATTTCATAAAGCCGGACTTGTTTGTGGTTTTCGAGACAGAGCTGTGGCCGAACCTTATAACCGAGCTTTACAGAAGGAAAGTGCCCGTATTTCTCGTAAACGGCAGGATATCGGACAGGTCGTTTTCGGGATACAGGCTTTTAAGGCCTTTTCTGTCGCCTGTGCTGGGCATGTTTAAGCTCCTCATGATGCAGACCGCTGATGACGCGGCAAGGATGAAGGCGATAGGCGCGCCCGCCGGCAGGATTGTGGTAACAGGCAATGTGAAGTATGATACAGAATCGGCTTCAGAGGCTCCGGGGGGTCAGGGCATTGACAGGGGATCTTTCGGTATCTCTCATGACGAAAAGCTTATAGTGTGCGGAAGCACTCACAGGGGAGAGGAAGAAGTCATATTGTCGGCTTACGCCGGACTCTTAAAGGCGTATCCCGGGTTAAGGCTGTTATTGGCGCCCAGGCATGTCGAGCGTGCGGATGAGGTAGATGACTTATGCCGCGAAAAAGGTTTCACTCCCGCCAGGGTCTCGAAAAAAGAGCCGGGTGACGCGGCCGGCGCTGTCAAGCCGGTTATAATACTGGATACAATAGGCCAATTGGCCCGGGTGTACGGCATGGCTGACATTGTTTTTGTCGGCGGCAGCCTGGTAAAGAAAGGCGGCCACAACATAATAGAGCCGGCGCAGTTTTCTAAACCCATTATTTTCGGCCCTCACATGAGCAACTTCCGTAACATGGCGGAGCGTTTCGTTAAGCGCCGGGCCGCGGTCATGCTCGCGGCTCCGGAAGATCTCGAGGGAGCCGTAGCAGGGCTGATCAGCGACCGCGCGGGAATGGACGCGATGGGTGAAAATGCCCGTAAACTTGTGGAAGAAAATAAGGGCGCGGTGGGCAGGGCCCTCCGTCTTATCAGTGAGAATGTTGCCGGAGACGGCGCCGCGTGCGCGCGAAGGGGCGCGTCATGAGGAAATATTTTGACGATCTCATGAGGGATAAACGCGGCGGTTTCACAGCGGCGCTTGTAAAGGCGGTTCTTATGGCCGTATCTTTTGTGTATCTCGGACTGATTAAACTGTGGGACGCGGGATACAGGGCAGGCATATTCAAGACATATGACCCGAAAATAAAGGTTTTGAGCGTCGGGAATATAACCGTGGGCGGTACCGGGAAAACCCCTTTTGTCATGTTTGTGGCTGGCCTTCTTAAAGAACGGGGCAGGAAGGTATGTGTCGTCACCAGGGGTTATGGCGAAGATGAGCGTTATCTGCTGAGTGAGGCCCTGCGGCCGGTGCCGGTTTTTTCCGGCAGGGACAGGATTAAGTCTCTGGCCGAGGCAGCCGCGGGAGGCGTCGAAATCGCGATTCTTGACGACGGTTACCAGCACAGGAGGGCGCTCAGGCATGTCAATATTCTCCTTATAGACGCGGCCAATCCGTTCGGCAACGGCCGCATGTTTCCGAGAGGCATACTGCGCGAGCCTGTGTCCGCCGTAAAGCGCGCGGATATCGCGGTGCTGACAAAAGCGGATTTCGGAGGCGCCGATACGGCGCGGGTTTCGGCCGTGCTGCGCGGCAGGTTTGGCGTAAAGAAAATAATGGAAAGCGTTTACGTGCCTGAGTGTTTTATTTCGGCCGGGACAGGCCGTATTTTTGAAATCGGATGGATAAAGGACAGGACTGTCTGCCTGTTTTCGGGCATAGCCGATTCCGGGTACCTCAAATACATGCTGGCCGGGCTCGGTG
>JBDRBZ010000194.1:0-3622 GCA_043822175.1 Candidatus Omnitrophota bacterium | reverse complement strand
GGGGTAATAGGGCTTGCGTTCTCCGATTTTCTTCTGAAATACCTGGGGACGGCGGGCACTTCCATAGTCATAGCGGTCCTCCTCCTGCTCTCGGTTATTATTACAACGGATTTTCTGATATTTCCTTTTGTGATTACGCTGATAGGGGCGGCTGTGGATAGATTCAGGGCGCTTAAGGCTAAACTGTCCTCGATAAGTCTGCCGCAGCCGGAGCCCAAGACCAGGATCCTTTACAAAGACTCCAGGGTAAAGGCAAGGCCGCTGGTTAACCTGGGCAAGCCCAGGCCCGCGCCCAGGCCGGAGGCTCAGCCAAAGCCTAAGCCTGAAGCGCAGCCAAAGCCCAGGCAGGAGGCTCAAAAACCCAAGGCCGAGCCCCAGGAACCCAAACCGCGTCCTGTTCAGGCAGGGGCGCAGAATAAAGAATCGGCGGCAGGACAGGACGTATCTGATAACGTTGCCGTCGAAGAGGTAACTCCGAAAAAGAAAACCGAGGCCAAACCGTATACGCTTCCGGCATTGGATCTGCTGAAACTTCCTCCTCCTGTCAAGGACCGCGAAATAAAGGACGATCTCACTGAAAACGCCCGCATACTTGAGGAGATATTAAGTGATTTCGATATCGCGGCTAAAGTGATCGAGGTAAACAGGGGGCCCGTGATTACAAGGTATGAGCTTGAGCCCGGCGCAGGGGTGAAGGTGCATAGGATTACTTCGTTAAGCGACAATATCGCGCTGGGCATGAAGGCCGAGAGTGTGAGGATTGTCGCGCCGGTGCCCGGTAAGGGCACTGTCGGCGTGGAACTCCCGAATACTAAGGGGGTTTTTGTGTATTTGAGGGATGTGCTCGAAAGCGACGAATATATAGGGGAGGAATCAAAGCTCAAGCTGGCGCTCGGGAAAGATATCGCGGGTGAGGCCGTTATCGCGGACCTGGGCGACATGCCTCATCTTTTAATAGCCGGGGCCACGGGTTCGGGAAAAACCGTGTGCGTGAACAGTATCATAACAAGCCTTCTCTTCAACGCCACTCCGGAAGAAATCAGATTCATAATGGTGGACCCGAAAAAAGTCGAGCTCGCGCCGTTCAATGAACTGCCGCATTTATTGTGTCCGGTGGTGACGGATTATAAAAAAGTGCCGATCGCGCTTGACTGGCTTGTGCAGGAAATGGAGAAAAGGTACGAGCTTTTTGCCAAGTGCGGCGTGCGCAATATAGACGCTTACAATAAAAAAGGCGCAGGCGAGGGTTGGGAATTTCTTTACTATATCGTAGTGGTCATAGACGAACTGGCTGACCTGATGATGGTTGCCCAGCAGGAGATAGAGTCCGGCATCATACGCCTGGCGCAGCTTTCAAGGGCGGTAGGCATACATATGATACTTGCCACGCAGAGGCCTTCGGTGGACGTTATAACGGGAGTTATAAAAGCCAATTTTCCGGCCAGGATATCGTTTAAAGTGGCCTCCAAGGTGGACTCCAGAACAGTACTTGACAGAAACGGGGCCGAAAAGCTTTTGGGCAAAGGGGATATGCTCTTTATAGAGCCGGGCAATGACAAGCCTGTCAGGGCCCAGGGAAGCCTGGTTTTCGACGAGGAAATCGATAGAATAACCACTTTCATAAAAAACCAGCGGGAACCGGAGTACGAGGAGGCGATAGCGAAGACACCCAGAAAGGCCGGCGGCGGGGGTCGTTTTCAGAAAGACGAGATATATGAAGAAGCGGTAAGAATAGTGCTCCAGACAAGGCAGGCGTCCGTATCGCTCCTGCAGAGGAAACTCGGAGTGGGATATACCAAGGCCGCGCACCTGATAGACATGATGGAAGACGACGGCATAGTCGGGCCGTACCAGGGGTCCAAGCCGAGGGATGTGCTGGTTGAAGAGACAGCCGAAAACGCATAGGATGTGACATGAAAAACACAAAAGAGATATTTGAGCTGCTGAAGAAGACACGCGAGGGAAAAGGGCTGACAATAGAAGACGTTTATAAGAAATCGCTGATTCATCCTAACATCCTCAAGGGCATGGAAGACGGAAGCGCCGAAAAAAAACTGACAAAGGTGTATCTTAAGGGGTTCATCCGCAAATACGCCGTGTGCCTGGGGCTCGATCCTTCGGAGGTGCTTAAAGGCTTTGAGGCCCAGCACAGGCAAAATGTGGAGCAGAAATTACATGTTGATGCGGAAGACGAAGCCGGCTCCGACATGTCGGGATATATCAAGGCTTTATCAGTCCTTGTGCTTGCCGGTATTTGCGCGGCCGCGATTTTTATCGGCGTATGGGGTGTAACGAGATTTGTATCGGGCATTTACGCGGGCCATAAGGAGAGGGCGGCCAAAAGGGCTGTCCTGGCGAAGGAGAACAGGCCATCCGCCAGGCCCGATACCGGCAAGGCCCCTGCGATACCCGGACAGGAGGCCCTGCGTCCTGCCGCCTCAGCCGCTGTACCTGAGAATAAAGTGCAGGCGTCCGTGTCCGAAGTATCCCTGCGGTTAGCGGCTTCGGATGTTGTGTGGATCAGGCTTGAAAGAGATGATTCGGTGGTATTTAAAGGGACTCTCAATAAAGGCAGCGTAGAATCCTGGACCGCAAAAAAGAGCATAAAGGCCCGCGTAGGCAAACTCGAGGCCCTGGAGTTTACGGTCAACGGCAAGAGTCTGGGCAGGCTGGGCAGCGGTACGACCGATATCCTGGTAGATAAACGAGGCATCAGAATTGGCGATAAATTTTATCCCGCTTGATTTTTCCGCATGCCAAAAAAACAGAACGCCATGACGCTCAAAGTATTCCTCCTCAGCCTGGGGTGCCCCAGGAACGCGAACGATTCCGAAGTGCTGCTCGGGCTGCTTAAGAAAAAGGGGGTGCGGTTAACCGAGGACGCGGAAAAAGCCGATATCCTGGTCGTTAACACATGCGCCTTCATACGGGAGGCCAAAGAGGAATCGATTGACGCCATACTCGGGCTCGTGTCCGTTAAAAAGAGCGGGAAAAAGCTCGTGGTCATGGGCTGCCTGCCCCAGAGGTACAGTGAAGAGCTGTCCCGGGACATACCTGAGATCGACGGCATATTCGGTACGGCCGATATAGCCGGAGTTTCAGCCTTCATAGAAGCGCGCGGCGAAAAACAAGCCAAACGCAAGCCCGGCGTGCCCCGCTTTCTCTACGACCACCGTTATGAGCGTGACCTGATAACTCCTGCGCATTTCGCTTATGTAAAGATTCAGGAAGGCTGCATGAATAACTGCAGCTACTGTGTTATACCTTCATTGAGGGGCCCGTACAGGAGCAGGACACTGGCTTCGCTACTGCGTGAGATCAGGTCATTACGGAATAAATCCGGAGTAAAGGAGATCAATCTGGTGGGACAGGATACCACGTTATACGGTATCGACAGATACGGCTCCAGCCGCGCGGCCCGGCTGCTCGAGCAAACGGCCGCTATAATGCAAGACGGCTGGGTAAGGATGCTGTACGGCCACCCGGCTCATTTTACGGATGATATTGTCAGCGTGATCGCAGAATGCCCCGCGATATGCAATTACGTTGATATGCCCATACAGCATATAAGCGACAGGATACTCAAAAGGATGAGGAGGAAGGTGACGCGTAAAGGCATCTG
>JBDRBZ010000193.1:0-10515 GCA_043822175.1 Candidatus Omnitrophota bacterium | reverse complement strand
ACTCGCTGTACCCCTTTCCTATGTGGAAAGGTTTCAGAAGTTACTGAGTGAAATTTAGGATAAATTTCACGACGCTCAAAAATTTGGATGAACTTGTCCTTCGGATAACTGAATGATTTTCGGCACTTCGTGCCGAAAATCGTATAGTGGTATCCGAAGGACAGAAAAATTTACTTCGTAAATTTTTCTGGGCACATGGCTCAGTTGGTTAGAGCGCTGCCCTCACATGGCAGAGATCGAAGGTTCAAATCCTTCTGTGCCCACCATACTCGGAAACACTAAAAAAATGGGTGTATAAATGGAAGACATCAATCTCAAAGAGGAAATAAAAAAACTGGTCGAGCTGCAGCAGATCGACGCCGAGATATTCAGCATCAGGATAGATCTCGAGGCCGTCCCCGGGCGTATAAATAAATTTCATGAGCTGATAAAAGAGCGGGAAGTGATATTCAAGGGCAGCGAGGATAAGGTTAAACACCTGCAGGTAAAGCGGAAAGAGAAGGAAGTGGATCTTGGTTCGAAAGAGGAGGCCATACTGAAAAATACGGCCCAGCTTTACCAGCTGAAGACCAATGAGGATTATCAGACAAAACAGAGGGAAATCGATTCGCTGAAGGCTGACAAGTCTGTTCTTGAAGAGGAGATACTGATTTTGTTTGATGAGATCGAAAAAGGCGAAAAAGAGCTGAACGATAACAAGAAACTGTACCAGGAGGAGAAGGGTAAGATTGAGGCGGAGGAAAAGAAACTGCTCGAGGGAAAACAGCGGCAGGAAGCCGAGCTCTCCGGTTTGGAGGAGCAGCGTAAGGGATTCACGGCCAATATCAATAAGAATATACTCATGAGGTATGACAGGATACTGAACGCGAGGGCCGGGCTTGCGATCGTGCCGATCGAAGGAGACGCATGCGGCGGGTGCAATATGAATCTTCCGCCTCAGGTTATTGACGAGACGCGCCTGGGTAAAGAAATAGTTATCTGCGGCAACTGCTCCAGAATCTTATATGCGAGTGATTAACCATGAAGCATCTTAATCTGTTTGTGGACGGCGGTTCCAGGGGAAATCCCGGCCCAGCGGGCATCGGCATCGTTATCAAGGATGCTGACGGCAGGACGGTAAGGGAATTATCGCGACATATCGGTATCGCTACGAATAATATAGCAGAATATTATGCGGTTATATACGGGCTGCAGGAAGCCCTGTTCGAGAAAGCCGACGAAGTGGATCTACACATAGACAGCGAGCTTGTGGCGCAGCAGCTTAAAGGCGATTACCGGGTGCGCAACGCCAATATCAAGCCGCTGTTTGACCAGACTCTGCATCTTATCGGCGGTTTTAAGAATGTCAGGATACACGGCATTCCCAGGGAAAAAAATAAGGAAGCCGATAAGCTTGTCAATAAAGCATTGAATCTTGCCGATCTTTTTTAATAAAGGCGAAGCAAACCGGGTAATCGCGGGAGCGCGTAACAGCGGTCTCGAGGAAAGTCCGGGCTCCGGAGAGCGGCGTAGCGGCTAACGGCCGCCCATCGAAAGGTGAGGATTATCCGCCTAAGGCGGATCATTCCCGTCGGTGACGGCGGGGATGAGAGCCACAGAGACGAGTCGCCTTTGCCGGGGTGGCCGGGTTATTTATCTTAACCCGGCCATTCCGGCGGAGGCGGGTGAAACGCGGCAATCTCTACGCGGAGCAAGGTCAAATAGGTTCCGATCCTGGAATGGCTCATTCCAAAGGCCCCCAAAAGGCGTGCCTTATCGGAACGGGTAGACTGCTTATGACTGCGCTGGCAACAGCGCGGCAAGATGGATGATTACCGGCGTGGGTATGAATAATGCCCGCGGCCAACAGAACCCGGCTTATAGGTTTGCTTCGCCTTCTTATCAAAATAATCCCTACGCTACAAAAAACTCATTAACAACATATAGTGCCGGTTTTCAGCGGCCCACCACCTGTTGTATTACTTTAAATACACTTAAAATATGTCAAAAAAGACTTCCTGGCGCCTTGACTTTGCCCCAGTTCTAGGGTATATTTGTTGTTGGTTGTGGAGTAAAATGGAGGAAAGTGGAGTACAATGTTTTACGGTGAATACGATCATTCCCTCGATAACAAAGGCCGCATAATTGTGCCGGCAAAATTCCGCATTGCTATGAAGGAACACTACATTGAAAAGCTGTTTATCACGAGGGGGCTTGACCAATGCCTCTTTATGTTTCCTGAAGAGGAATGGAGGTCACAGGAGGCCAGGTTCAGGGCCGTATCGTTTACAAGAAAGGAAAGCAGGCAGTTTAACCGCCTGTTTTTTTCCGGGGCCGTTGAGATCATGCTCGATAAACAGGGAAGGCTATTGCTGCCGAAGTATCTGAAAGATTACGCGCATATCAAAAGGGACATAATGATAATAGGCGTATCGAGCCGCGTAGAGATCTGGGCGAAAGAAAAGTGGAACGATTTTTACGGGTCTACCAAAGATTCTTATGAGGATATAGCGGAAAAGCTGATTGACCTGGATAAATGATATGAGAATACATCGGAGGGGGTGGGGGTATGAAATTTGTATTTGTGCTGCATGACAGGAATGATACAGAGATATTGGATGCCCGGGATAATGTTGAGAGAGCCCGCAGGATGCGCTGCATAAATGATAAGCGGTGCGGGAGCCGGGAGGGCTGCGGTGCCGCAGAGGATACTGCGGTTTTTCAGAACAGGCGGCCGTCTTTCAAGCGCAGGTAGAGAATTGTCCGGTATGCATAAACCCGTATTGCTGGAGGAAGTCATAGAATACTTGAAGCCTGAAAACGGTGACGTGATTCTCGATGCGACTGTGGGCTGCGGCGGGCACGCCTGCGCTATTCTCGGGAAAATTCTTCCCAACGGGATCCTGATAGGATTGGACACAGATGACGAGGCGCTGGGCGCGGCGGCCGAATCGCTCGGGCCTTTTCCGGAGAAATCGGTCAGGCTGGCGCAGAATAATTTCGCTGATTTTAATATGGTTCTTGAAAAAATGGGAGTGGATAAAGTGGACGGCGTAGTCGCTGACCTCGGTGTTTCGTCGCTGCAGCTGGATTCGGCGGGGCGGGGGTTCAGTATCGGAGCGGACGGGCCGCTTGACATGAGAATGGACCGCGGCTCAAGCATTACCGCGGGTGCGGTAGTCAATAAATACCGTGAGGACAGATTATCAGAGATTTTCTGGACCTACGGCGAAGAGAGGTTTGCCCGCAGAATCGCTCGTTTTATCGTGAAAAGAAGGAGCGAAAAGCCTATTCAGACTACGCATGAACTGGCCGGGTTGGTGATGAGGGCTTCTGGCCGCGGCCGCGGCAGGGCAAGGATACATCCGGCTACACGCGTATTCCAGGCTTTGAGGATTGAGGTAAACAGGGAGCTGGAGTCACTTAAGGGGTTTCTTGATAAACTGCCCTCTTTTCTCAGGAAGGGCGCGCGTGTCTGCGTAATATCGTTTCATTCGCTGGAGGACAGGATGGTCAAAGTAGCGTTCAGAAAGTATGCCGCAGAAGGGAAGATCCGTATTCTTACCAAAAAGCCGCTAAGGCCATCCGAACAGGAAATGGCGCATAACCCCCGTTCACGCAGCGCGAAAATGCGTGTGGGGGAGTGTCTGGGGGTAGAGGCATGAGCGTGAGGCTGAAGAAGTTTTTCATTTACACGATAACCGGCACGATCATGACATTTCTGTATGCCCACCAGAATATTGAAACGACAAGGCTGGGGTATGACGTCAGCCGGAACGAGCTGGCCCTTGAGCGCTTTATTGACCAGCACAGGCAGCTGGTGTATAATCTCAACAGGTTAGAGTCTCCGACAGGACTGAGTGAGCGGCTGTCTGCCGAAAAAATTGAACTGGTGGAGGCGGGCATTGACAGTGTCTTCTACGCCTCGGGCGCTTGGGACCGGACGCTTGCATCCACTGAGCAGCCGCATATGACAATCGTGGAGCGCATGCTGGACGCTTTGATCCAGAAAGCGGAAGCCAGGGGCTCCCGATAAAACTTACCGACGGGATTTCGTGCGTACAGATTTTAGAAGACGCCGGCAGATCGGCGCGTTATTTTTTGTAACCATAATCTTCCTCTTCCTGATACTTCGTCTTTTTAACCGCCAGGTAATAAATTACGAGGCTTTCAAAAAAAAGGCAGACATCCAGCAGAAGGTCAATATAAAACTTCCGCCGCCCAGAGGCAATATCTACGATGCTGCCGGCAATATCCTTGCCCTCGATACAAGCGTCGACAGCGTATACGCGGTACCCAGAGAAATTGAAGACAAACAGGAGGTAGTATCCCAGTTGGAGTCGGCTTTAGGCATGGACCGCGCGTTCCTTAAGGACCGGCTGTCGCGCGACAAATCTTTTGTCTGGATAAAGAGGAAGATAGGCGCAGATGATGTGCGCAGGATAGAAAAAGCCGATATAGAGGGAGTGGGAATGGTCAAGGAGCCGAGGAGGTCATATCCGGTTTCAAATCTCCTGTGTCATGCGGTAGGATTTACTGATATTGACAATAACGGGCTGGAAGGCCTTGAGTTATACTATGAGCCTTTCCTTGAAGGGAAAACAGGCTTTAAGAGCACGTTCAGGGACGCAAGGCAGCGGATCGTATCGTCATATGATGACTATCTCCCTCCGAAAGAGGGATGTGACCTCAAACTTGGCATGGATGAGGTTATCCAGCACATAATTGTTAGCGAGATCAACCGTGTCGTGGAGGACTACAGGCCAAGATCAGTGATGATCGTGGCCTTGGATCCGAAGACCGGGCAGGTTCTGGGCATGGCTAATTACCCGGATTTTGACCCGAACAGGTATTGGGAAGCCGAGCAGGATGATTACAGAAATAGGTGTATCACTGATGTATTCGAGCCCGGCAGTGTGTTCAAGATAATAACGGCAAGCGCCGTTCTCGAGGAAGACGTTGTGTCACCTGATGATGAATTTTATTGCGAAAACGGTGAATACAGGGTAGGCAGCAGGGTGCTGCACGATTACAGGCCTTACGGTACTCTGACTTTCAGGCAGGTCATAGAGAAATCCAGCAATATAGGCACGGTCAAAGCCGCCGCGAAGCTTGGCCCGGACAAGCTCTACGAATATATCCTGAAATTCGGTTTCGGCGCCAGAAGCGGCATAGATCTTCCGAGCGAAGAAAACGGCATATTGAGGCACAAGAACGGATGGACGCCGTCTGACATGACAACCATACCAATGGGCCAGGGCATATCATGCACGGCTCTTCAGCTTGCGTGCGCTGTTTCTGTTATAGCTAATGGCGGGTTACTGGTCAGGCCTTACGTGGTACAATATATTACTGACAGCGCGGATAACACAATAAGCGAATCAGCGCCCCATATAGAGCGAAGGGTCGTGTCAGAAAACACTGCCCGCGTTATGCGGGATTTTCTGTGCGGGGTTGTGGAAGAGGGCACCGGCAGGAGGGCAAAACCGGCAGGGTACCGGGCCTGCGGCAAGACGGGTACGGCACAAAAGGTAGGCGAAGGAGGCAGGTATTCCCCGGATAAGTATGTCGCGTCATTCGTGGGTTTTGCCCCTTATGAGAATCCTAAAGTGGCCCTGGTCGTCTGTGTGGATGAACCTAAGGGGAACCATTTCGGGGGCGTTGTCGCGGCGCCGGTTTTTAAACGCATAATCGAGAAGATTCTTAAATACATGGAGATCTCGAGGCATGAAAAAGCGTAAGCATGGCGGAGATCCTCTGAAATGCCTGAAAGAGGAAATCGTTAACGGCAGGGTTGGGAACATAAGGGTAAACTCGAAAATCGTTTCAGACGAAGATGTTTTTATAGCTTTAGAGGGAACACGGCAGGACGGCCACGATTTTTTGCGCGAAGCCGTTAAAAAAGGCGCGCGATATTGTATAGTATCGGACAAGAAAAGGGTGTCGCGCTGCCGGCGTATCGGCAGGTCTGTCATATTAGGCGTCAGGGATACGCGTCAGGCCCTCTCGGAGCTGGCATATGAGTTATACGAGAGGCCCGCCGATAAGCTGAACGTGACCGGCATAACCGGCACGAACGGCAAGACTACGGTTGCCTTTCTCATCGAAAAAATATTTCGTGATGCCGGAAAAAGAACGGGTTTGATCGGCACGATACACTACAAAATAGGAAGAAAGAAGATCCGTGCCGACAGGACCACTCCTGACGCGCTTTCATTAAACGGTTACCTCGACAGGATGTTTCGTTCCGGGGTGACGCACGCGGTTATGGAGGTGTCCAGTCACGCGCTTGACCAGAAAAGGGCGGCGCATGTTTTTTTTGATACGGCCGTATTTACGAACATTACTCCGGAACACCTTGACTACCATAAAAACATGGATGCGTATTTCAGGGCAAAAATGAAAATATTTTCCAACCTTAAGCGCGGGGGCAAGATCGCGCTGAACATAGACGATCCCAGGCTGAGGGCGGTAAGAAGCAAACTGCCGGAAACTGTCGTAACGTTCGGGGCAAAAAGGCGCGCCGACATATATGCGCGCGATATATCATGCACGGCGGATGGCTCCTGTTTTACGGTTGTTACGCCCGTGGGCACGTATCCTGTCGGGACGGCACTGCTCGGGGCTTATAACGTCTCAAACATCCTGGCGGCCTTTTCCGCGGCCTACGGCCAGGGACTTAAGCCTGAGGATATAGCCTGCAGCATTGAGGGCTTCCGCTATCCTCCGGGACGCCTCGAAGGGATAGATTGCGGCCAGCCTTTCAGGGTGTATGTTGATTACGCGCATACTGACGATGCGCTGGCAAATGTGCTGATAGCGCTGCGTCCGCTTACGAAAAAGCGGATAATCACTGTTTTCGGCTGCGGCGGCGACAGGGACCGCTCAAAAAGGCCGCGGATGGGAGCCGTATCATCCGAACTTTCTGACTTTACGATTGTTACAAGCGATAACCCGCGTACCGAGAAACAGGAGGATATAGCCGGGGAAATAGAGGAAGGGATTATAAATGGGGGGGGTAAATACTGCGTGATTCTGGACAGAAAGGATGCCATTACCTGCGCTTTCCGTATGGCGCGCAGGGGCGATATCGTTCTTATAGCCGGTAAAGGGCATGAGACCGAGCAGATAATCGGCCAAACGCGCTTAAAATTCGATGACAGGAAAGTAGCCCGGGACGTGCTGGGAAAGAGGGGATACTCGTGCTCCTAAGCGATCTTATCAGAGTAACCGGCGGTTCGTTCACGTGCGGCGTTGAGGCGCGGATAAAAGGGGTTTCCACTGATTCCCGTTCCATGAGAAAAGGGGACGCGTTTATCGCCATCAGAGGGCCGCGTTATGACGGACATGATTTTATCGGATCCGCCGTAGACAAGGGCGCGTCGTGCGTTGTAACGTCCCGGCAATGGGCGCGCGGAAAAAGAAAAAAGATTCTTTTCAAAGGGACAGCCGCCGTTGGGGTTGATGACACGCTTAAAGCGCTGGGCGATATCGCGCATTACCACAGGATGCGGTTTACGCTTCCTGTGATAGCGATTACCGGCTCAGCGGGAAAAACTACTACCAAGGAAATGCTGGCCAGTATAATGGGTATCCGGCACAATGTTCTCAAGACCGAAGGCAATGATAATAATCTGATCGGCGTGCCGCTAACCCTGCTCAGGCTGAATGAGCGGCACGGGGTCTGTATCGTCGAGATGGGTACTAACGTGCCCGGGGAAATCAGGAGGCTCGCTTGCATTGCCCGGCCCACCATGGGTATCATAACAAACATCGGAGATTCCCATCTGGAAGGATTTGGCACGCGAAAGAATGTGTTCCTGGAAAAAAAGGCGCTTGTCGATTCGCTCGGTCCCGCGGGCCAGGCCATTCTCAATAAAGATGACAGGTTTCTTTCGTCTCTCAGACCTGCCCGGAGGGCGGGATTTTTCGGAATAAAAAAACCATGCGCGTACCGTGCCGTTCATGTCAGGCAGACAGCCGACGGGTGGAAATTCCGCGTAAGAGGCAGTAAATTCGGCATCAGGCTCGTCGGGCGTCACAGCATATATAATGCGCTTGCCTGCATAGCCGCGGGGAATATGCTGAAAATAGGGATGAAGGATATGGCCGGGTCTCTTGCCGGGTTTTCGGTCCCTATGGGAAACAGGCTTGCCGTCAGGGAATGCGGCAGGATAACACTGATCGATGATACATATAATTCGAATCCTCTTTCATTCGAATCCGCGTTATCGGCCCTGGCGGATATCAGGGGGAGGCGCAGGAGCATGGTTGTGGCTTCTGATATGCTTGAACTGGGAAGAAAATCCATGTATTTACACAGGGAAATTGGTAAAATGATTGCTGACAGGAATGTAGATATGCTCCTGACGCATGGCGATATGGCGAAATACACGTCCGGCGCTGCCGCGCGACGGGGCATGGACGCGGGAAATGTGCGCCATTTCCCCACTCAGGATGCGCTTATAGATGCCCTGGCCGGTTCAGTATCTCAAGGTGACATAATACTGGTAAAGGGGTCAAGGGGAATGCGGATGGAACGCGTTGTCCGGGCGGTAGAATCATTATCAGGAAAGGAGTAAGATGCTCTATTATCTGCTTTTCCCTCTAAGGGATATCTGGTTCGGATTCAATATATTCAGATATATAACATTTCGCGCGGCCATGGCGAGCGTCACGGCCTTTATTATCAGCATTGTGATCGGGCCCGTCATAATACGCCTCCTGGCCTCCCTGAAAATAGGCCAGAATATCAGAAAAGATTACGTCGAGAACCTCTATGAGCTGCATAAACATAAAGAGGGCACGCCTACTATGGGCGGGTTTATTATACTGCTTGCCGTCGTGCTGTCCACGGTTGCCTGGGCCCGCCTGGACAACCGGTTTATACTCCTTTGCCTGATAAGCATGCTCTGGTTCGGATTCGTGGGATTTGTCGACGATTATCTTAAGATGATAAGGGAGAAGTCGCTTGGCCTGAGGGCATCGGCGAAACTGGTCGGCCAGGTAGCGGGGGCCCTGCTGATAGCCTGGTTCCTGTTTAATGATACCGCGATCCCGCATACGCTATGCGTGCCTTTTTTTAAAGATCTGGTCATAGTCCTCGGCGTGTTTTACATACCTTTTGTGGTCCTTGTGATTGTGAGCGCCAGCAACGCCGTGAACCTTACCGACGGGCTTGACGGATTGGCGATAGGGTGCGTTGCCATCATAGCGCTTACGTTTGCGGTTGTAAGCTATATTACGGGCAACATTAGGATGAGCGAATATCTCAATGTTTTTTATCTCGCGCAGAGCGGTGAACTGACGGTGCTGTGCGCTTCCATAGCGGGCGCCGGCCTCGGTTTCCTGTGGTTTAATGCCTATCCGGCAAGCGTTTTTATGGGCGATACCGGGTCTTTGCCGCTGGGCGGCATCATAGGCGTGGTAGCCGTTATGCTCAAGAAAGAAATCGCCCTTCTTTTTGTGGGGGGCATATTCGTGGCAGAGGTGCTTTCGGTCATGATGCAGGTGTTTTCTGTCCAGAAATTGGGCAGGAAGATGTTCCGCATGACGCCGCTGCACCACCATTTCCAACTCGGCGGCATACATGAGTCAAAGGTGATCATACGCTTCTGGATTGTCGCCGTGATACTGGCGCTTTTCACGCTGTCTACGCTTAAGATGAGGTAGTGCCCATGGATGTGAGGAATGAGAAAGTTGTCGTCGCGGGGATAGGCGCGAGCGGCCTCGACGCGTGTATGCTTCTCAATGAAATGGGCGCGTGCGTCTATGCCACGGATCAGGGCAATAATGATGTTGTGGCCGAGAATGCCCGTAAACTGCGGGAATTGTACATTGAAACCGAAACCGGCGGGCATACGGAATCGTTTATCTCGGGATGCGGCATGCTTGTCGTAAGCCCGGGCGTGCCCAGGGAATCCCTGCCGGTACAGTATGCCGTACGCAATAACATACCCGTGGTGGGCGAGATCGAGCTGGCCGCTTCCTGCTGCAGGGGGACGATTGTCGCCGTGACCGGCACCAACGGAAAGTCCACGGTTGTATCGCTGCTCGGCGACATCTTCAGAAAAGCGTCCAGAAAGACAGTCGTGTGCGGGAATATCGGCAATGCATTCTGCGGGGAAATAAAAAACATCGATGAGGAAACTGTCGTTGTGCTCGAGGTGAGCTCTTTTCAGCTTGAGTGGATAACGGATTTCAGGCCGCGTGTCGCGTGCATACTGAATATCACAGATGACCATCTCGACCGTTATGCGGACTTTAAGGAGTATTTCGATGCCAAGGCCAGGATAACGCTTAACCAGGGCGACAGGGATTTCCTGCTGCTGAACAGCGATGACGCAAAGCTTAAGTCCGTTCCTGTCCGGACCCGCGCAAAGGTATTCAATTTCAGCAAATACAACAATGTCCCCGGCACATTCTGCAGGGATCAGGACGTATGTTTTAGTGACGGTAGGAATACGGAGGTATTATTCGAAATGCCCTTAACCCGGCTGACAGGCCCGCATAATCTTGAGAATATCCTGGCCGCCG
>JBDRBZ010000192.1:0-7331 GCA_043822175.1 Candidatus Omnitrophota bacterium | reverse complement strand
CAACGGCTATCAAAACGGCTATTATTATGCTTACTTTCCAGGCGATTATAAAAAGCACCGTGACGTAAGCCGCCACCCTTGCCACGAACACCACAAATTCAAGGACAGATTTCAGAAAATCGCCCATCCTCTGCGTCTCTTCGTTCGCCACGCCCATGATCTGGCCGATTCTCGTATTATCGAAATATTTCATGTCATATTCGAGGAGGTTATCTATGAGTTTTACCCTGAGCTCCCAAACGGTTAAAAACCGCAGCTTGCCAATGCATGTTTCCGCTATATACAGAAAAACGTTTTTCACGACCACAAGCAAGAACATGAAAACGAATATCAGGCTTATTATGCCCGCCTGCCCCATCGCCGAAACAGGAATGCCCAGCCGCTCGAGGAACATTATCTTCGCGACAAACTCACTGGACCTGTCCGTCATGCTCTGAATAAGCGGGACAAGCAGCCCGTAACTTACCCCCTCAAAAAGTGAAGTCAATATTATGGCCGCCATCACATATAACGACAAAAACGGGTGCGCTTTGAGATATTTGTACGCGATTATGAACATTCTCATATTATCCGGCGCTCCTTCCTATGAAATCACTGAAAAGAACCCTTTCGGCCGTGCCGTATACGTAGGGCGAAAACAGATCCGTTCCGCTTGCGGCTTTACCTTTGCTTTCGAAAATACATTTGATAGCGCGTACAATCTCGTCGGGATCGTCCGCGTGATGGACCGCGCCGCCCGCCTGAACATGCTGATAACGCCCCCCGCCGCCGTAAAGCAGTACGGGCACGCGGTTCTGCAGGGCTTCCTCTATGGTAGTGGATGAAAAACTCGCGAGTATATCGGCCATACCCAGCACATCGCTAAATGCCTCATCGACGCTCAAAACGGACTTATCGTATTTCTTTATCAGGGCCTCCATGTCAGAAACGCTTATCTCTTTTGACGGCCTGAACTTGACCACCAGCGCCGTATCTGGTATTTTCTGGACCGCCTCCGCCAGATCCTTAACCGCGGCCATGTACTCATCCGGTGTCTCGTAAACATGGAACCTGATATACGGGCTGCATTTCGGCGTACCGGCGTGGACGATGATGTTTGTTTTATTCCCGTCTAAACGGCCGCCGAACATCCTGGTGAGGAACGCCTCCCTGCCCGACTTCCGCGCGGCCCTTCCCCACAAAAGCGGCCCGGTTTTCAGGCTTACCGCCGGCGTCGGGAACTGGCCGCGGTACGCTTCCGCAAGCGGCGACTGGAGCGCCAGGTGGGAAAACGGCGCCCTCAAAAGACCCATGCCGTGCTCACCCCATTCGATACGCTCAAGCTCACTCTTCACGGGCACGTGCGACCCGTGGCTGACAAGCACCGACGGGATATGCCTTCTAAGGCATAATTCGGCCAATACCGTATCATCATCGCGCGTGCCGTTGGAAATAATAATCCCGGGCCTCACAAGGTCAAGAAACCGCGCCGCCTCACGGGTCCAGATAAGCAGGCTGAATATGTGGTTGGATATGCTGTCTTTCACTTTCGCGGCTAAAATATCGTTAAAACGTACGCCCCTGTAGCTGAATATATCGGGGCGTGACAGTATAGCGTCTTCCATTTTTTTGATCGCCGCCTTTTGCCTCAGCACGCTTGCCGCCGCGCGGCCCAGAATGAAGCGGACAACAACATCCGGGATAATAAACACGGCCGTAACCGCGCTCTTCATAACGGCTACGCCTCTGTCTCTGACAAGCGTTTTAAGCTCCATAGCGAGCCTGTCCATCTGATACAGAACCGACGTCAGGATTACGGGCCTTTTGCGGCTGACCGCGAATCTTAACGCTGTAACGTACATCCATGCCCTGAACCGGAGATACCTGTATATATAACGGCCATTGCGGCCCAAACCGCTGCCCGTACCTGCCCTGCCCGATATGTTAACCGGTATGTTCTTTAACACGATTTTTCGCCCTCTTGCCTCTGCCGCGCGCTTTATTATCCTGCCTATCAGCCGCTCTGACGTTTCGACATAATTGCTTTCACAAGGCATGCCCCCCTCTAAAGGGCAATACACGAGATCCGGGTCGTGCGCGTCAAAAGCGTTCACCGTTATCTCACTCGCCCATATAAGATAGTGCGCCACCTGCCTTACCCAGAAAATAAACGCGTTCATGTAGGCCGCGCCCACCCCCATGTCCGTGTCCGAAACAAACTCCCTCGACCTGAGCCATTTCACGATCTCATCCGATTTCTCGAGCGCCCTTTTATGGGACACATTAGAGAAATATCTGCCCGTGCCCGCGGCACTAAGCCCTTTGCGCGCCGCGAAACTCCTTACCGACGGCTTCATGGCGACGCAAAACGCGCCGTTATCGCGCCCCACGCCGTCGACCATGCGCGCGTAAGACTCCGCATCGCCTTCCGAATCCAGAAATATGAGTTTTGTCACTTTATCATCCATATCTTTTCACTTAAAGAATTCTCCCACAAGCATCGACGCCGCCGCAAACTCCTCGTCACTCCGTACTTCCATGTGAGAATACGCGTTTTTCACGTTATAGATGCCGATCTTATCTCCCAAAAGCCGGCCTTCGCGGATAAACTCGGGGTGCGTCACCGTGCCAAGGCCTTTCAGCTCGATAAACGTAGGGTCCTTGAACTTTCTCGGCGTCAGCCCCTCATCCAATTGGACGATCCGTCCGTCTTTTTCCTTCCATATGGCCTTGTTTTCCTCGCGCGCGGCGACCACGCTGTCAAGGCCTCCCTGCGCCAGGTCCCTTACCATGTCGTCGATAAATCCCGCGGGCCTGAACGGAAATGTGATTTCAAGATACACTATGATATCCGGAAATACCCTCGTTTTCTCTATTTCCTCCAAAGAATATTTAAGCACACTGCCTATGTTCACTTTTTCATCCGAGTATTTCGGGTCCCTTATGAAAGGCGCCTCGGCGCCTAACTTTTCCGCAAGCGAGGCGAGGCGCCTGTTATCGGCTGAGACAATGACATTTTTTATATACTTAGACTCTTTGGCCCTTTTAACCGTATATTCCATGAGGGGCCTGCCGCTCAATTCCTTTATTTCCCCCTTAACCGGTATCACGGCGATGATGTTTAATTTCTCGATGTCTATGGATTTATACTTATAGTCGGGATGTATGCTCTCAAACACCCTCACCACATTCTTCAGCCTTTCCTCGTCGCCGTTCTGGTGTATGCCGTGGTAGTGGTAAACGCTGGCGGCAGGCTCGTAGACTATCTTGTAGCCTTTCGCGATCACCTCTTTCGCCCATAGTCTGTCTTCGATGTTTGTGACGTTCTCGTCAAACGGGATCTTCTCCCATACGTCCCGCTTTATAATGCTGTTCGCGTTGTGGAAGAATGTGTCGCGCACCTGCACCTTCCTGTCCAGCCCGAATACGAGCGCCAGGTCGCGTTTGTCCGAGGCGGGCGTGAAATCCATGGGCTCCTGCCTGCCGTAAGCGCCCGCTACATCCTCCCCTTCGACACTTCGCGCAAGATTAGTGAGCCATTTATCGTCGACCGCCACGCAGTGCCCGGACAGGCATACGATGTAATCCCCTTCGGACTCACGTATACCCAGGTTCAGCGCGAGCCCCGGGAGGAAACCGGTGCAGGCAATTACCTTCTTTACGGGAAATTGCCCGGCCTTTTCCAAGGTCTTATCCGTGCTCTCGTTATCCACGATGATCACCTCAAAATCCCGGTAATCCTGGCGAAAGACACTCTCGAGGCAGCGGGTTATCCATCTCTCCTCATTTTTCGTCCTTATTATTATGCTTGCGGATTTCCCCACGTTAATCACCCCTTCTTTTCTTCGGCCTGTAATACAAGACACGGCATTTCCGCTTCATCGCGCGAATGGCAAGTCCGGCGAACATAAGATCATCGGGCCTCTTTATGATAAAGGCCGAAAGCCTGCTGACGGGAAAAACACCGAATCTGCCGCAGAAAAGCGCCCGCCTCTTTTCCCTGAATTCTTTCATAAAAACCCTGCTCCGCCACATCATGACCGAATACACAAACGGCTGTACGGGCATGAGGTCCTGGGTTTTCGCGAAC
The DNA here is from genome assembly GCA_043822175.1 of Candidatus Omnitrophota bacterium. Taxonomy (GTDB): domain Bacteria; phylum Omnitrophota; class Gorgyraeia; order JABMRN01; family JABMRN01; genus JBDRBZ01. Next base: position 3,262 of record JBDRBZ010000192.1, on the reverse strand, counting down.
ACTTCATCTTTGGAAAAATTCACCGGCCTGCCCCTGTACATGCAATGCACCTGCTCGTTTACGACCGTTATAAGAGAATCGAGCCTTTTAGTCATAAAATAGTCCACCGCGCCCTTTATCTCTTTCGCCGTCTGCAGCGGCGCTATAGGGTTCACCCAGACCACGATATCCGAAGGGATGCGCCTCATGAAATCCGCTACCACAAAATCCGACTTGGCCGACGACGTGGCAAGCCGGGCCGGGCGCTTATAAAATTCCGCGCCATACTTTTGCGCGATTTCCCGGAATGCCTCATGCTCGGAATTGATAACCACCCTTTCGAACACGCCTGCTTTTTTAGCGGCCGTTACCGCGTACGCTATAAGCGGTTTTCCGGCCAAAAGCGCGAGGTTTTTCCTTGCCAGCCTTTCCGATCCCATCCTGGCGGGGATCATGGCGATTATGCGCGCGCGTTCATTCATTATCTTCATACGGCAGCCCTTTCCTTAAGCCTCAGGTTAACCTTCTTGAGCGACAGCTCTTTATCAATATGGTCAGGCATGATCTCTCTGTCGAATTCCTCCGGCTTTATCATGCTCTTTTTTCTGTATTTCACACGCACACCGGCCGCGGACGGGCCCGGCGCAGAGAAGCGGTTTCTTATTTTCTTTATTATCACGTTCGCAAGATCGTTTTTCCTCCAGTGCAGCTCGATCAGGCATAAGGTTTTGAGAATTCCCGTCATAAACCTATTTTTCGCGCCGTAGGCCCTCCGGAAATAATCCTCGTCGAGTTCCCCGGAGATTTTCCCTTCCCATCCAGCGACCGCGCTGTCGGGCTCATCCGTTAAGTTTACGTGAAATACCCCTGCCTGGCCCACGGGCCCTGACAGGGAAGACAGGTACTCGTCGTCATTTTCTATTACCCCGGAAAGCCGGGCAAAGTCATAAAGCGGCGATCCCGGTATAGGCAGGGCGTACGACCACTGGTATTGTTTGAAATCCAGTTTCAGGGATTTCAGGAATTCAACGGTCTCACCGACTGTTTTATCGGTCTCGCCCGGCATGCCCAGCACCGTCGTCGGCATGGTAAATATTCCGGCCTTTCGCGTCCACTCCGCAGCCTGCCTGTTATGCCTTACGCCCACGCCCTTATCTATGATATTAAGCATCTTCTGGCTGCCTGATTCAAAGCCGTATTCTATCATCCAGCAGCCGATTTCCCGGTATGCCTTCAGTATGTCCTCATCGACGGTGTCAACCCTCATGCCGAGAATCCTGAATACGATGCCCGGCCGCCTCTTCCTGAACTCATCTATAAAGGCCCAATTCCTGTCCTTATTAGGCGCGAAACATTCATCGGCGAATGTGAAAAAGCCGGCGTTAAATTTCTTTACGCAGTATTCAATGTAATCAAACACGTATTTCATGGAATGCACCCTGAGGCCCGGGTAAGCCCTGAAACAGAAGGTACACCTGCCGAAACATCCCCTGCTTGTCATTATCGTAATCATGCGGTTTTTCCCGCGCCGGCAAAGCCCGGATATGCGGTTGTCCCGCGCCCTATTCGTAAAACTCCTTATGAACCTCGCGCCGTCGGGCATATACCGTGTCATGTCAATAAGGTCAAACGCCGGATAGCGCAGGGCGTCCAGGTCCAGGATAAGCGGCCGGATCCCGGTTGAGACAATACGCGGCCCGTTTCGGTAAACCAGACCCCGCACTCCGTCCGGATCCCGTCCTGACGAAAGCGCTTCCATGAGCTCAACCGCGGTCACGTCGCCTTCACCCTTGACTACGATATCTATGCTTGTATTTTCAAGCACTGTCTCGGCCGCGCTGGCCAAGCCGCCGCCCAGGATCTGAATTTTACCCGGGAACGCTTTTTTAACGTCGGCGCTCATGTCTTTTATATAGTTATACGACGGCGCCACTATGCCGCTGAAACCCACATACGCCGGATCCATTTCGCTTATAATCCCTATAGCCTCCCGGTTTGTAAGCCTGTCCGTATCAATGTTAAGGATTTTCACACGGTACCCTTTAGCGATCAGGGCGCTCGCGACGTAAAGAGCGCCATACGGCGGGTAATTGGTGTTCCGCGGCCCGGCCGGCGGCACGATGATCACAAGGTCTGTTTTTTCTTTACTCTTGCCTGTATCCTGCATATTATCTATAACTTCCCTTTTATCTCAAATTCTTTCATAAGCGCCTCTATTTCCGCTTTCTCCTTCGGTTTAAGAGGTATGCCACTGGCAGACCTTTCCTTTTCACGCTGTTTCTCGGGATCGCCGGCGACCTGCACAGGCACATGTTCATCAAACCTCGGCTCATTCCTTAACTCATCCATCATCGCCTTCATGCGCTCTTTGAACACGTATGGATCCTGAAAACAGTCTATCCTTATCGCGGAAACAAAATGCCCAAGAAACCGTTTTTCGCTTATATGCGCCTCGAACATCTTGGGTATATACGGGCCGTGCGGCATGCCTGAAAGAAGGCTTGTCAGCACCTCGACCATCATGCTGAGGCCGTAACCTTTATACCCGCCTATCGGAAGCAGCATGTGTATATCATCGGGGTTAGTAGTCTCTACGCCGTTTTTATCCGCGCCTATTCCCGGCGGCGCGGGCATTTTATCCTCCCTGTACTGTCTTACGCGGTTAAACGAAGCCACGCTCGTCGCCATATCGAGGCAGAACGGCCCCTCCCCTTCGCAGGGTACGGCAAAACAAATCGGATTATTCCCCAGAAAAGCCCTTTTGCCGGCATGCGAGCGCACAAGCGCGTCCGTATTCGTGAAACTCATCCCTATCATGTCATGCGCGGCTATTTCAAGCGCGTAATACGCGGCAGCCCCGAAATGCGTCGAATTATAAACAGAGACATGGCCCGTGCCTGCCTCCTCGGCCAGCCGTACAGCGCGCCGGGCAGCCTCTATCCCTGCCGCATGACCGAATGTATGATCGGCGTCTAACAACCCCGTAGAAGCAGACGTTTTCTTGAACTTATATTCGGGGTTGGGGTTGATCCGGCCGCCCTTTACGCCTCTTATATAATGAGGCAGCAGCCTGATACCGTGCGAATCAACACCCCGGAGCGAAGTTTGGATGAGTCCGTCCGCGACAAGCCCTGCCACATCCTTCCTCACCCCTGCTTTTGCAAGAATCTGTTTTAACACTATCCCGATCCTTTTCGCGCCAACATGTGTTTTCACTGTTTTACTTCCTTGGGGTCAGGTCTCAACATTCAACATTTTTAAACATTTTTGTTGAATGTTGAGA
>JBDRBZ010000191.1:0-9737 GCA_043822175.1 Candidatus Omnitrophota bacterium | reverse complement strand
CAGGTGTTCCTGGCGAAGGAGACTGACAATATCCCGGCGAACAAGGACTGTGAGGGCGTGCTGACCGGCCATGTGGCCCAATTCGCCGATGACATGGATAACGTGATCCATCCGAGGCTCCTTCCCATAGAAGAATTTCCGCTCGTTACCGAGGCATTCGATAAAGGCATACAGTCGATAATGATAGGCGAGTCTACCCCGGCAGAGGTCGCGGAACACGTGGAACAGGTCAAACAGAAAGAACTGGCCAAGGCCGCGAAATTTAAGGCCCTCAGGGAGAAACAACAGTAACATGAGCGAACTGGCGCTGAGGTTAAAAGAAAAGGGTTCGGGTTACCTGTTCGTTATACCGGCCGTAGTCATGCTGGGCCTTTTCTACATATACCCCTTTTTCAAGATCCTTCAGCTGAGTTTTTATGACTGGGACGGCATTTCGAGGAATATGACTTTTGTGGGCTGGGCCCAGTTTCATGATATTATCTTCAGTAACCCCGTATGGTGGAACAGCATGTGGCACGCCGCGTACATTACGCTGCTTGCCCTTACCGTGCAGAACGGCCTGGCCCTGGTCTTAGCGCTTTTCGTTGACAGGGGCATAAAGTACGGCCAGGCGTACCGCGTGATATTTTTCCTGCCGCCGGTGCTTTCAGGCATAGTCGTGGGACTTATATGGAACTGGATATTTAACGGCAATTACGGCCTCCTCAATTACTGGCTTTCGGCGATAGGGCTGGGCCATCTTTCCAAGGCATGGCTCTCTGATCCTAATACGGCGCTCACATGCGTCGCAGTGATACACATGTGGAAGGGGTTCGGGTGGGGTTTTATCATACTGCTGGCGGGGCTTCAGAACATACCGCGCACGCTGTACGAGGCCGCCAGGATCGACGGCGCCAGCGGCTGGGACATATTCAGGCGCATAACCGTGCCCCTCATGATACCCGTGTTTGTGCTTGTCATGATCCTAACGGTGCTCGGCACGATGCAGATTTACGATATAGTGGTCTCGACTACGGGAGGCGGGCCCGGATATCATACGGAAGTTCCCGTGAGCCGCATCATAGCGAGAATGCTGCATTCCTCGCAGTTCGGTTATGCCTGCGCCATGGGGCTTGTGTTCGGCGTGGTGCTTGTGACGCTTTCAATAGCGCAGATGAAAATATCAAGCTGGATGAAGAAGAAATAATATGCAGATAGACAAATACAGGATTAAGAATTTTTTTACCGGGGTTTTTATGCATACGGTGCTTATCACTGTATCCGTATCCTGCGTATTTCCGCTCCTATGGATGTTTTCGTCGAGCCTCAAGACGCAGCAGACTATATTCAAGAACATGAATCTGTGGCCAGGGGTATTCAACTGGACTAATTATGTCGAGGCCTGGACAAGGGGCGGTTTCGGCGTGTACTTCCTGAACAGTGTTTTTTATTCCGTCACCGTGGTGGTCGGCCTTATCATTATCGCGTCGCTGGCCGCGTACGCATTCTCGAGGCTCGAATTTCCGTTCAAGAATATCATATTCTACATCTTCCTCATGGCCATGATGATACCCATACCCGGCGCGTTTGTCGCGCTTTACGTGCTTTTGGTAAAACTTGGCCTGGTAAACACAAGGCTCGGCTACATACTGCCGCAGATAAACATAGGCCTGTCGCTCGCCATATACATTCTAAAGACATTTTTCGACGAGATCCCCACGGATATAGAGGATTCGGCAAAGGTCGACGGCTGCTCAAAACTCGGCGTCTGGTGGCACATAGCCCTGCCCATCGCCAAGCCGGCGATAGCGGTCATAGCTATTTTCAACACGCTCGCGGTATGGAACGAATACGTGCTCGCCATGATTATCCTCCAGGACAAGGCAAAGATGCCGCTTCAGAGGGGGCTCATGATATTCCAGGGCGCGCATTTCACGGAATATCCGCTTCTGATGGCGGGCATTACCATAACCGTGATACCTGTTGTCATTGTGTACCTTTTCATGCAGAAGCACATAATACAGGGTATAACGGCCGGGGCCGTCAAGGGATAACATAAAGGAGACGATGATGGGAAAGAATATTATTACGGTGTGCGCGGTGTTTTTTACGGTTTGCTTCATGTATTTTTGTTCTGCGGAAGATATGGCAAGCGCTCAGCCGGAGAGCGGACCGGGTACTGTTGCCGAAGAAGCGGCGCCGGCTGTTCAGGATAAGTACGATTTCTCGGACCTGTCGAGCTGGAACCTCACGGTAAGCGCGTGGGAAAAAATGGCGGAAAAAGATTATGAGGGTGTCGCCGCCTACACGGATAAATGCTTCAGCGTTTACAACGATGAGGCCGGCCGCATCGCAGCTGAAATGCGTAAATTCGCCGGCCCGGGCCATGAGGATGACTATGCCGTGGTCAATGACGTGGCCACATGCCATTACATACTCGGCGAGACGTACATGCGCCTCGGCAAAAATGATGACGCGGTGCGTGAGTTTGAGATAGTTATTAAAGAATACCCGTATGCCCAGTGCTGGGACCCGAAAGGCTGGTTCTGGAAAGTCGCCGACATAAGCAAAACCAACATAGCAAAGATCAGGAAAGCCGGCGTTAAGGGAAAATAATGAAAAAGTTCTGGATACTCGTGGCAGTGATACTCGCGGTGGCGGCGGCCGGCCTTTTGATATGGGGCGCCAAATACACGGTCACCGAAATGTCGCCCAGGCCGGAGTTCGCTCTGTACGATGACGGAACCGAAAAAATAGTGGATTACGAAAAATACGGCGATTTTACGGGCCGCGGCGCCAAAGATTATAATTACGCGGTGTCCGACAGGCCGGGCCTGGCCGCGGCCTGCGGCGAGGGGGTTTACCCTAACAGCGCGGTTTACAAAGACCCCGGATACAAAGAGCTCCTTAAGGAAAAGAAACTTGAAGGAAGCCACTGGAACTATATCGACAGCCAGGATCCGCGTGAGGCATTCTATAAATGGGCTGTCGCCGGAGAGGACCCCGGGGTAAAACAGTTTTACACGGCGCTTGCGCTTGAAAGCGCCGGCCTTATAACACAGGCCGTCAAGGCCTATTATTCGGTTGTGGTTAATTTCCCGCGCACGATAAGCTACACATACTGGAACACGCCGTGGTATCCGGGCAAGGCGGCGATAATAAAGATACGGTACCTCACAGAGCTCTATCCTTTTCTGAGGATGAAGCTCGAGGGAGCCGATGTTTTTGTGGAAAACGGCTATAACCTGGATCCGGCGGATGACGTGTTTGTCATAAACCCGGGCAGGATCGTAAAATGCAGGCCGGGCGATCTCCTGCCGAGGCAGGACAGGAAACGCCTTGCTTCCGTCAGGGGGCAGGTCGGCTACGGCAACGTAAAGCTCTTAAATTACGAGAGCGGCGACTGGCAGTTTATGGTAAACGGAAAGCCTTTTATCGTAAAAGCGGTCGCTTATACGCCGGCCAAAATCGGCCAGAGCCCGGATGAGGGCACGCTCGAGGACTGGATGAACGCCGACTATAACGGGAACGGCAGGATTGACGGCCCGTATGACGCGTGGGTTGACAAAAACAAAAACAGCCTGCAGGACGCCGACGAACCGGACGCGGGCGACTTTAAGCTCATGAAGGATATGGGCGTAAACACGGTCAGGATCTACGACCATAAGCTCAATTCTAACAAGGTCCTCTTAAGAAAGATGCACGAGGAATATGATTTTATGGTCATCATGGGCGATGTGTTCGGGGCCTATGCCGTCGGCAGCGGCGCCAGCTGGTACAGGGGGACAAACTATGCCGATCCGGCGCACAGGGAACGGCTGAAAAACCGTGTCCGTGAAATGGTAGAGGAATACAAGGATGAGCCCTACATCCTCATGTGGATGATAGGCAACGAAAACAATTACGGCGTCGCCAACAGCGCCAAGCGGTTTCCTGAAGCGTACTATGAATTCGCCAATGAGGTCGCGGAGATGATAAAACAAATAGACCCGAATCACCCGGTGGCCATCTGTAACGGTGATACGCTTTACCTGGATATTTTCGCGGCAAACTGCCCGTCGATCGATATTTACGGCTCGAACAGCTACCGGGGATGGCAGGGGTTCGGTTTCTGGGACGAGGTGAAGAAGCTCTGCGGCAAGCCCGTGATAATAACGGAGTACGGCGCCCCGGCTTACTGGGACGGGCATTCCGCGGCCGAGGCAGAAGCGGCGCAGGCGGAATACCACATGGGGTGCTGGAGCGATATTCTCGGCAACTCGGCCGGCTACGGCTCGGGCAACGCCCTGGGCGGGGTTATATTCGAGTGGGTGGATGAGTGGTGGAAGGCGTATGAGCCGTCCATGCACGATACGCACACACAATGGCCGGGCCCGATAAAAGGCGGGTGGATTTACGAGGAATGGTTCGGCCTGACCGGACAGGGGGACGGATCGGCTTCACCGTACATGCGCGAAATAAGGCAGGCGTACAACGCTTACAGGAGCCGTTGGAACCCCTCGCCGGGCGACAGGATTAAGGATTTTTGGGAAAAAACAGTTATTGAGGCGTCGAGGTAAATAAAAAGGAGGTCAGAGATGTTAGCGAGAATGATTTTTGTGTTTATTATTGTGTTTGCTTTCGCGGTGCTTCCGGCCATGGCCGAAGATTTTACCAAAGAAAGCGAGGAGGCGATATCCGAGATGACCAATGACCCGCCCCCGGATGATTTCGGCGATGACATGTGGCCCGGGGCCGAAGAGGATACTGTCGCGGCAGCCGCGGTTGATGATCAGGGAGACGTAGTCGCGGTGGCGGAGACCCAATATGTCCTGCCGGAGGGCGCCTTCCTGGTCTTTACGGAAAGGTGGTCGACCGAGGACCATTACACGCCCTCCGGATGGATGGGCGACTACGGCGACATTTCGATAGATGACAACTGCACCGCGGACCCGCACAGCGGCAAGACATGCCTTGAGATAACATACACGGCCGAGGCGTCGCAGGGCGCCGGGTGGATGGGCATATTCTGGCAGAATCCGCCGAACAACTGGGGCGACCAGATGGGCGGATATGACCTTACCGGCTACAAAAAGGCGACGTTCTGGGCAAGGGGAGGAAAAGGCGGTGAGGTTATTTCAGAGTTCAAGGTAGGCGGCATAACGGGCATGTACACGGATTCCGATTCCACCGGCATCGACAACATAGTGCTGACAAAGGACTGGAAACAGTACGAGATATCTCTTGAAGGGCTGGATCTGTCGTATATAAGCGGCGGATTCTGTCTCACGGCTTCGTCCGTGGACAACCCGGCGGGGTTTACGATTTACATTGATGATGTCATGTTCGAGAAATAATGGAGGAGACGCCATGACGAAAAGAGACGTTTTTTTCGCTGTGTTTTCGATGGTACTGGTATGCGTATTCACGGTTTCAGGCTGCGGCAAAAAAGAGGATTTAACCCTCCCTGATAAAGAGATGAGGGAGCTTTCCGTGGCTGACAGGTCCGAGACCCCCGGAGAGCCCGCCGTGAGCGGGATGGCCGGCGTAAAGCCCGGCAAGGAGGCGGAAAAGAATTTTTATGTTTACGCCGAAAAGGGATATTTCAAGAACCACTATGCCCCGTCAGGGTGGATGGGCGATTACGGCGACCTCAAGATAAATGAGGGATGCGCGACCGATCCGCGCACGAGAAGGAGCTGCATAAAAGTCGATTATTCCGCGAGAAAGAAGCAGGGGGCCGGATGGGCCGGTGTTTACTGGCAGGACCCCCCGAACAACTGGGGAAACCTTCCCGGCGGGTATGACCTTACGGGCTCGAAGGCGCTCACTTTCTGGGCAAAAGGCGAGAAGGGCGGCGAGCTTATAGCCGAGTTCAAGATGGGCGGCATTTCAGGCGAGTTCGGCGACTCTACGTCGGCGAGCGTAGGCCCGATAGCGCTTACTCCGGAATGGACAAAGTACACGATAAATCTCGAAAACGAGGACCTGTCAAGGGTTATAGGCGGGTTCGCTTTTGTTTTAAGCGAAATGGAAAATCCCGAGGGCGCCGTGTTTTATCTGGATGAGATAGCGTACGAGTAGCCTGGGGTAGAATGCGGGGGAAATGTATGAATGGCTGGAATAAAGGGATCTTAAGCAGTGTCCTGATAATCTTTATAGCGGCTACCGTTGTGTTCGCGGTAATGGCTATGCCTGAGGGGTGCGGGCTGTTCGGCCCCGGAGACAATCCGTCCGGGCCTGTAAAGGTCGATCACAGAAATGACGGATGGGTGCTTACAGTAGGGGGGAAACCCTTTTTTGTCAGGGGTGTCTGTTACAACTATGTCCCCGTGGGTGAGGGCGGCAAATACGACACGTCCGGGTCGCGGTCTAAGCCGTGGCTTGAGGACGGATCCCTTATGAAGAAAATGGGCGCCAACGCCGTAAGGATTTACCAGCCGGCAAAAGATATCGAGTATACAAGGACCGTTATCAGGGATCTTTTCGAAAAATACGGCATAAAGACGGCCCTCGGCCATTTTCTGGGTTTCTGGAACTGGCCGCCGGTAAATTATGCCGATGCCGCGTTCAGGGAAAAGATGAAACAGGAAGTGCTTGATATGGTTAAGGCCTTTAAGGACGAGAGCGGCATACTTTTCTGGATAATAGGAAACGAGAATAACTATTCGTTTGACAGGGGCGTAAGGGACTGGACCACGCCAGAGATAGACCTTTTTGATTCGCCGAACGCGAGGCGCGAAGCAAAGGCCGAGATCTATTACACGTTTGTGAACGACATAGCCAAAAGCATCAAGGAAATCGATCCGGACCATCCGGTCGTAATGGGTAACGGCGAGCTGATTTCGATAGATATCGCCGAAAAATGCTGCCCTGATGTGGATATCTTAGGAGGCATAATATACCAGGGCAAGACGTTCGGCACGTATTTTCAGAGGCTCGAGAGAAATTTAGGCAAGCCCAATGTGTTCATAGAATTCGGCGCGGACAGGTATGACGCGTTTACGCAGGAAGAGTCCCAGGACTGGCAGGCGTTTTTCCTGAAACTCCAGTGGCTCGAGATAGCCCAGAACATGGCCGGGGCCAAAGGCACGGGGAACAGCCTCGGCGGTTTTGTTTTCGAATGGTGCGATGAGTGGTGGAAGCATAATCCCGGCTACAAGCTCGGATGGAAGACGCATGACACGAGCGCCTCGTGGTCCAACACGGCTTATTATTATGACGCGAGAGCAAGGTTTAACATGAATGAGGAATGGTTCGGCGTTGTGGGGCTTGACCCCAAACAGACGGCCGGCGGCATAGAGAGAAGAGTTCCCACAAAAGCTTACTACGCGTTAAGGTCGCTCTGGGTTGCCAAAGAGAGTCCCGGGAAGACGGTATACGCGGTATTCGCCGGTATTTTCCTTTTATTCAGTACGATAATGGCCGTAATAGTTTCACGGTCCCGGTAAAAAAGCTTATAAATAAGGAGAAGAAACTATGATGAAGCGCTTACTGTGTCTTTTGTCTGCCGTTATTTTTCTGCTGGCGCAGTCCGGAATCGGCGCGCATGCCTACGACGAGGCCAGTTCCATGGTCAAAATAAGCGGGAATTACGGCATGAGCATGGGGGTTACGCCGCAGGAATGGATGCTCAAGGATGCCAACGGCGATTATCAGGAGAAAAACTGGCGGTACGCGAACGTGAGCACCCCGGGCTTTGATACGTATGACCCGAGGATATTTGACAGGTATGAGCTGGAGATAGAGACAGACACAAATACCCCCATAAACGCTTACGTGGACATAAAGATAGACCCCTGGTCTTTTGTGGGCGTGGGAAGGGAAACCGTTCGTAACGCATGGAATGATCAGGTGACCGTGGAATACAAGTATTGGGAAGCGACAGGCAAGACAATAAATGAGAGATACAGGACCCGTGCGGGTAACGCCGTAGATTACAATGAACTTAAAGTGATTCAGGACAAGGTGACCCACGACAGAGAGAATCCGTTATTGTGGGGCTCGCCCGCTTTTGATTTTTCGCTGAACAGGTCGGTCGAGATAGACTATCTTTACAGGCCGATAAGAAAACTGTGGGTAGAATACAAGCAGGAGCCGCTCTATATAAAGGTGTTTCCCATAGCAGACCAGGCCGAGGCGTTTACGTCGGATGACCCCCTGGGATTGTCCAACCACCATGTGTATTGGGCGCCGAGCCCGTGGCTCTGGAGCTTCTATCCCGGCCAGACGTTTACAGACGGCAACCAGGAAAAGGCCAGGTGGAACTGGGACCTGAACTGGTATGCCGAGGACTCTAACAGGGAGTTCCTCACCTTTTTAAGGGGGTTCTCGATACAGTACAATGCCACCCCTGAGGCTACGCTCAGTTTTACGGCCGCCGCTCCGATGAGCCTTTGGGATTATTACGAGGAAGTGGACAGCATACCCATGGCCGCGCGCCTTAAACTCACGCCGACCGGGAAATTGACTATAGGCGCGACTTATACGGGCAAGTACGGCATAAACAAGAAAGAGCTGAGGGCCTCCAATCACGTGCTCGGGCTTGACGGGACGTATAACCTCTTCGGGAAAACAGACGTATTCGGGGAAGTCGCGCTCAGCCGCACACACATAGAATATTTCGATGACCAGAACCAGCATGAATGGGGAGCCGCCTGCAAGGTGGGCCTTAAATCCGAGCATGATAACCTTCCGTACAATTCTAAAATCGTTTGGGACCTGACATTTACCAACATGAGCGACGATTTTGACCCGGGGCTTGCGGATTACAGGGATTCCAGGGTGGACAGGGACTGGGGCAGGCACATATTTTTTGACCCTATTTCCACGGAAGATGCGGCCATCAGGATAGGCGACAGCGTAGATGTCGACCGGTATGTGTTCGGCGCTAACGCGCGGCTCAATTCCTTCGGCGAGAAATTCGAGTTATATGTGAATTTCCGCAATGCCCGCGATTCCCACAACAAATTTATCGAGAATGTTTGCCGCGCCGAAGCGACGTGCAATCCCATACCCAGGATTCAGATAAAGGGACTCGCCCTTTATAGGGCGTATCCCGACACGGTCGGCAACTGGGATCCGTTCATTTACAACAGGTATGAGGACACGCCCTACAGAAATTACCAGGTCGCCGACGGCAAAAACGCCGACCTCATGACGTTTTCCGGAGGCGCCAAAGTGGACCTTATCGAGAACCTTTTGAGCGCTTACGGAATATTCGAGACGACCAATGACCCCCAGGATTTCCCGAGAAGCTCCCTGTCCAACATAGCCTACAATACGCTTGTAAACGAAGACGACATAATTTTCAACGAGCTCATGGACCAGGTCTACAGGCAGGATATATTTGACCTGCCGCCTTATGAGTTCTACGACATATGGAAGGGGGTTATTATTCTTACGCCGGTACCTAATGTGCTTCTGAGGTACACGCATGTCACAAACGGCAACCGGAACTACGCCGCGCTGTATGACGATAACCATAACCACGACGCCATTGACATCAGCTTCAGCCCGGTTAAGGATATCACTGTAAACTGCGGTTACTCGTATTCGAGGATGATAGACTTGAGGCGCGCGGTCGATACCGCGGCCCGGGAACAGAATTTCAGGCCCCACCACAATTTCTACAGTCAGATAAACTGGCGGATCATGAAGGACCAGCTCCTGACGCTCCAGTTCGGCGAGATGTGGATACAGGAGGACGAGCCCGGCGTCTTCGGCACAAAGTGGGCCTCGACCAGGTTCTCGGTTCTCGACACCGTCAAGATATTCCG
>JBDRBZ010000190.1:0-3050 GCA_043822175.1 Candidatus Omnitrophota bacterium | reverse complement strand
CCTGGGCCTGCCACTGATGATCTGAGCGAGGCATCGCCGTATAGGACAGCGCTTGTTTTTGCCGGAGGTGACCCTGGTATCGACCGGGATAGGACAGGGAATAATCTTGTGCAACAAATACAATATTTATTGCGATATGATTATCATGCCCGGGCCCCGATTCTGGCATTCTTGAGATCAGAGGGATTAAATGTTAATGACGGAATGACGGCAAATGCCGTGTGGAATATCGCAACCGCCGATGTTACAAGATGGCTGACCCTGCTTAATACGGCCGAAAATGTTTCAGGTGTGTTCCTGTGGGATCCTATACAGATCAACAATAACGCGCTCAATGATGTAAATCCTGCTATCGATGCCGATGTAACAGTAGCGCAGGAGAGTGTTGACGACGTGCTTCGAGGCTGGCGGTTAAGACGGTTTATAGGAGAACTCATGGGGTATGACAGTTATGACGCCGCTATCAGCATGGTAGAAATGGCAAGAAGCGTGGCCCAGGATGAGGGTGTGCGCAGCAGGATGACATTTTTCATTGTCTCAAACCAGTATAATAATTACCAAAATGCGAATGAAGATCCCAGCATGCTTCAGACTGCAGGTCCGGGAGTGGCCATAAACATGGGCACAGAGCGTGGTCTGCGCGTGAAATTGGCCCGCGTAATCGCCTACGCGAGCGGTATTGATACGCATATCGCACATCTTAAAACGGTTTACGGGTTAAAAGCGAATCTTGTGAACACACCCTATCTCTATCCTGAGGAGTTTTCGCGCCTTAATAGCATTTTTATATTGGACCGTAACGCATCAACACGGGACCTTCAGGATTTTGTTGCAGACAGGAGACGGTCCATGACGCATCCTGAACTTGTCACGATTGTGCCGCGCAGGCGCACAACGTTCTTCTCCACACCCTCGGTACACATGGTTGATTTTGGTCATGAAAGCGCGATGCAGGGTGTTAACGCGCCTATTATATGTACAGGGTGGGGCAATGACCAGAAAGCGGATACTGTGAGAATGCTTACCGAGCTTTCACGATGTGGCGCCGCCGCGCTTCCTCTTTCATCGGCCCAGTTCGCTGTAAGCGGCGGGTTGAGCAGGTGGTTCGGCATGATGGGATTTTCGGTCAACGTGCCGCACATAAGCGAGGATTACGCGGGCACGGTATTACAATCGTATTCTCACGTGTCTTTAGGCATGAGGACGTTCTGGGGCCTGTCCGACGCGCGTTATTATAAGAGACGTGAGACGTTCTGGCCCACAGAACAGGTAAACGCTACCACAAGATGGTCGGCAGGCCGTTTCAACACAATGGAAGATTTTGTGCTTCAGCACCTTAATGATTACGGGCCTCAATCAGTGTTCGAGCGTGAGGCCAACGTTAGCGACGGGCAGATATATCTTTTGGCCCCTCTTGTCCTCTTTAATTTATTGGCGGTACCGCTGTCGGTCATATTCGGGTGCAGCCCGTTTGTGGGGATGAGCGCGATTTTTGCCTTGATAGGGCTTTTGTTTAACCAGGTATTAACATTACACTCATTGATTGCCAGATACAGAGATGCCGGGGCAATCGGTGTGGCCAAATGGTTCGGACAGCGTATTTCTGATTTTCATGTTTACGCTGTCAGGACTCTGATAGAAATTTTCGGGCAGTTTAAAGCCGCTCTTGTAGGTGTCACGTATGAATTTAAAATGTCGGGTGGGGGCGGGGCATATACAGATTATGATATGTGGAAATATTTTCTGGATAACGGAAAATGGGCCGGCGACCGGTCCGTGGAATTCATTTTATTCATTCCCGGCATCGGCCTGTTCATGCTCCTAAGCAGCCTCATGGCGATCCGCTATCTCGATGTAATGAATGTCGTGTTCCTTCTGCCGTCGCTTCTTTTCTCCACGGCGGTGCTTACGGGGATATTCCTTGGCAACAGCCCCGGCGAGACAGCGGATCACAGGATTATTACGGGAGGAAACGCAGGCGGCCCCGGACGTATTACGGTAGGCTGGGGTGATTGGTTCGCCGGCAGGTTGGGCGCGGTATCGGCATTTGTGCTGACATGGGTTGTCTCGTTGTTCGTGTTCCCGGCAATGAAAATAGTGCCGATAAAGCTCTCCATACTTTCTGTGCTGCAGATGCTGCCCAATGCCATTGCCCCGCTTATCTGGATCGCGGTGGTATCGGTGATCATGCGCCGCATACAGGTAGCGCTTATGGGTATGCCGCACAACCAACTGCGCAGGCTCTTGTCGCGGTTCGGCCGCGCCTTCTGGCCCGGCGTGTTTATCGCGACTTTTGTGTTTATCTCAAAGACAGTGCCTGACGTTGTGCTGCATTTCGCGTTCGATCCTTATGCGGCTCCACACAGGCTCTCGTATGCTCAATTCGGCCTGGCATTTGTGACTTTGTACCTTATTTTTATTGAATTGATACCCATGCTTGGCCAGTGGATGAGCAGGAGGCAGTCAGAGTATTGGAGGGGCGTATATGAAGGGGTGGTACAGGCCGTGGAAACTGCCGGGACAAGCGGTGATGTGCACGTCCGCGCCACATTAGATCAGATGCTGCTTTATATACATTCAGAATCATGGAGCCGTTTACGCGCTATGGATGTGGCCGGCAGGGTGGGCTTATCGGACGCGCCGGATCCGCACGGCAGGACGGTCGCGCGGCCGGTTCCGATTAATCCGGCAGGTATTATTGGAAGGCACATAGCGGGCCTGGCTTTAGAGGATATAGCATTAAGGGAGCAGGATATCAGAAACAGTATAGCCGGATTGCCTGACGAAGACGAGAGGAACAGACTCTCGGCCGCGCTGGACGCCAGGGTAGCGTTTTTACAGGCGGCGCGGGCGGAGGAAGCGCGTCGGGCGGAGGATGCGCGGCAAGAGGAAGCGCGTCAGGCGGAAGCGACGCGTCAGGCGGAAGAAGCGCGTCAGGCAGAGGAAGCGCGTCGGGCGGAGGATGCGCGGCAAGAGGAAGCGCGTCAGGCGGAAGCGACGAGGCAGCGTGAGGCTGAAGAAGCCGCGCAACGCCTGCAATTACAGATGGC
>JBDRBZ010000189.1:0-10725 GCA_043822175.1 Candidatus Omnitrophota bacterium | reverse complement strand
GGCGAAGGGCTGAGCTACCCCGGCACACCTATTAACTCCGGACTTTGCAGCTCGTCCTGAGCCCCGTAGGGGCGAAGGGCTGAACTACGTTAGTATTTTCTGTCTAAAAACGTTTTAATTATATAACAGCGGTGTTGTTTTTACTGGAATTTTTTCGGCATATAAAAAAATCGCGGTGCCCCGCCGCAGCGGCGAACCCGTCCTGTTTAACCAACCCCTTATCCGTTATATTGAATATTTCATACGGCGGCTTCAGCAGAAAGTCTACGGCATTGAGCTCTCCCTCAAAAGGTTTCAGCACCTCTATGATAATATCCGGTTTCAGCGTGTTCATTACGGGCTCCAGGGATTTTAAGATCCTGGCCTCGGCCCCTTCGGCGTCAATCTTGAGCAACACCCTGCCGCCAGGACTTGCCAGTCCCGCCAGAGACGCCGCCGCCACTGACGGAACTTCCGTGCACACCGGATCCGCATCGAAGATTGCGGCGAAAGACCGGTTAAGGGAGGCATTGCTTAAATGCCCCTTCGGTTCATAAAGCCGCTCATATCCATTCGTATCGGATACGGCCTTGTTGACAATATGTATATTCTCCAGCTTATTGGCCTCTACATTCGCGGCCAGCCTGCGGCAGGCTTCCCCGGACGGCTCAAATGCATATACTTTTTTATGACCCTGATGCCTGAGTTTTACGGCGCAGAAAACAGAAAACAGCCCTACATTAGCGCCTATATCGATAACGATATCGTATTCGTTTATCCGGGATTCGACGAAATCATATATTTCGGTTTCGTATTCGATGTTCCTGAGCAGCAGGGCCTTAAAATCGGCTTCCCCTATGTGCGGTATTATTTTTACTCCTGTATTGCGGCCGAAATCAACCGGCATGGCCGGCAACCGCATCTCTTTCCACGGTATAGCGCCCAATAAAACAATGACATGGTGTTTATACATACCGTCAGGCAGGTTCTTAAAAATACCCGAAAGGCACAGAAGAAAAATCCGGCTCAGCGCAGCTGACCCGGACATTAGCGTCAATATCCGGATAAGAAAGCGCCTGACCGATTTAAGTATTCGCCGCATATGTGTAAGCAATGGAGCCCCCCCGGCCTGAAGGCCAAGGCTTCCTCCCGAGCGGAAATCCCAAAAGGGCATTCATACCTCGGGCTAAAGCCCGGGGATTTCTGCGAGGGATTAAATTGTCGGAAATGTTGTTTGAGGAATTCAATCCAAAAAAATGGTGCCGGGGGAGAGAATCGAACCCCCCACGCCGGCCTTTTCAGGGCCGCGCTCTACCACTGAGCTACCCCGGCACATCTATTAACTTCGGACTCTGCAGCTCGTCCTGAGCCCCGCAGGGGCGAAGGGCTGAGCTACCCCGGCACACCTATCAACTCCGGACACCGTAGCTCGTCCTGAGCCCCGAGCTACTTTGCGCTTTTTTAAACCCGTCAACAATAACTTGTTCGCGGGCTACATATTCTAATATAGAAACCGCGGCTTTGCAACTATATTCTCTTGCGTTTAAACGTACGCCGTGCCTTTTTTGCCTTCGACATAAAGCTGGGCCGCAAACGCCGCCTGGGCGCCTTCGCCCACCGCGGTTGAAATCTGGCGCAGCATTTTCTTGCGCACGTCCCCGCAGGCGAAAATACCATTAACAGATGTTTCCATGGATTCGTTTGTGATAATATAACCTTTCTCGCTGAGATTAGCCGCGGAACCCACGACTCCGGATTCCGGCTTAACGCCTACGAATACAAAAACCCCGTTTAACGGGATCTCTTCGTCAATGCCGGTTTTCACGTTCGAGATCTGAATGCCTTTAACCAGTTTATCGCCTCGGATTTCCTTAAGCACTGAATTCCAGTGCATCACAGTCTTTGGATTGTTCAGCAGCGCGTCCTGCATGATTTTGGTAGCGCGCAGCCTGTCCCGTCTGTGTATCATATGAAGCCTGCCGCAAAATTTCAAAAGGTGGCAGGCCTCATAAACAGCGGTGTCGCCGCCCCCCACAACCGCGATTTCCTTGTTCCTGAAAAGCGGCGCGTCGCACACCCCGCAATAAGAAACCCCTCTGCCCGTAAACTCTTTTTCCCCTTTCACGCCGAGGGTCTCATAGCTGGCGCCTGTCGCGATTATGAGAGACATGCCTTCAATATTCCCGGAGGCTGTCCTTACGGTAAACACGCCGTCCGACACGGCAATGCCTTCGGCCCTGACCTTTTTAAAGTCGCTGCCTGCTTTTTTCGCCTGCTCGAACATGCTGTTCATCAGGTCGGGGCCTTTTACGGCATCTGAAAAACCGGGGTAATTTTCAATCTCGTCGGTCAGCATGGCCTGCCCGCCGGGGATCATGTCCGATACCACCGCGGTTTTCATCCTGGCCCTGCCCGCATATATCGCCGCAGTAAGGCCGGCAGGCCCGGCCCCGATTATAATTATGTCATACGTCATGTTGTTCCTCCACGTTTGATAAACCCGGTTAACTGAGGGATGATCTTTTCGGCTTCTTTTTTGCCGAATCTTACGAACTCCTTAATCCTGTGGAATTCATACCACGCGGCATCCTTCAGTATAGGGTGTATATAAATGTCCGCCTCGCCGCAGGCGTATTTTGCTATCCGGTATTCCATGGAATAAAAGCTGTTTACTATTATATCCACGATCGTCTGTCTTTCGGTTGAGCCTTTTATGGCATCCTCGGGGGACGGCATGCAGTTGACCGCCACTATTGTTTTTGCCCCGTGCCGCGAAAGCACCCCGACCGGGACAGGCGTTACGATGCCTCCGTCCACAAGGAGCCCTTTGCCCCTGACCTCTTGAGGGTTAAACACCCCGGGTATGGCTATGCTCGCCATCACTGCATCAACGATACTCCCGCTGGAGATTACCACCTCTTCCCTCGAGGTAATACTGCACGCTATCACTTTAAACGGCCTTTTAATGTCATAGAACGTCTTATCGCCCAGGTGTTTTTTCAGAAAGCCCCTGATGTTTCGCCCGCTTATCAGGCCCCTGGCAGGTATTACGATATCCACCAGGCCTAAAGTGTCCAGCACGTTGCTGAACTTGGCAAAAATTCTTTCTATCTCATGGCCCGTAAATCCGCACACCCAGAACGCCCCCACGATCGCCCCTATGCTTGTGCCGGCGACAATGTCTACCGGAATCTTTGCCTCCTCCAGCGCCTGCAGGACGCCTATCTCTGCCAGCCCGAACGCGCCTCCGCTTCCCAGCGCAAGCCCCACAAGCACACCGGATATGTCCCTGGCAATCCTGCGGACAGCCCTGCGGTATTCCTCTTCGCCTTCGGGTAAAGTCGCAAATATCCCCATGGACAGGACGTCGCGGTACCGTTCGCTGACTTTTCCCGAATGTCCTTTGTCCTCTTTTATGATTATCTTTATGTCGGAGCGGTCATGCGCGTACCCGTCTAAGAATCCTTTTACCCTGAGCTCGTCGCCTTTCCGGCCGGACGCGATTACATGCACGCTGTCGCTGTGCTGGAGCGCTGTTTTCTCAAGCGGCCCGATTTCGGCCGGCACGTCCAGAATAACAAAGTGATGCCGGCTGCCCGCGCCGGTCAATTGGCTGATTATTTCCTTTTTGCCGGCGCGCCCTATCCGCTCTTCCCCGACCCCTGCCGCAGGCGGCAGTGGGTCCGCTTTTTTATTAATCCGCAAAATGAGCACTTTTTTTCCGGATTCCCGCACGATAGACTGTGCCAGCTCGTTAGCGTAGTCGGTCACGCAGGGGCCTTCCTGCCCGGAATAAACCGCTATTATGGCGCTCTGAAAAACCGTTTTTTCGCCAGTGTATTCGTTTTTCAGCCTCCTTGAAAGAGTTGCCGAAAAATGCAGGGCCAGGCGCGGAATCTTTTTCATGATCTCTTCGAACGCCGCGCAATCGATGCGCAGGATCCGGGCGTTATACACCGCCTCGGCGCTGACAGAATGAGGTTTTTTAGTCAGAAGCGAAATTAGGCCGAAATACTCGTTCTTACCGACGAGCTCAATGACGCGCTTTTCTTTGTCCGTTCGGCCGGGCTCAAAAAGGGCCACCCTTCCTGTAAGCACGCAGAACAGATAGTTTCTCGGGTCCCCTTTCCGGTAGAGGATATCGCGCCTCGAGTACTCCACGATTTGAGATCTGTTGGCAACGAATATTTTTTCGTTGATCGGCAAATCCTTGAAAAGAGGCATGTTGGACACGGCAAGAAACTTGTCGAGTGATTTTGTTATTTCTTTAATCATACAGGGATACCGGGCACGTTGTATTCTCAGCCAAGCCTTCTATTAAGGGCCTTGTGCTCTTCAAGTATCTCTTTAGGGAGATCCGTGCCGAACTTATCCAAAAAGTCCTTCTGGCTGGCCAGCTCCTGGCGCCACTCCCCGGAGTCAACACGGAAAAGTTCTTCCCACTTATCCCGCGGAAAATCCAGACCTTCCATATCGATGTCTTCATATTTGGGTATGTAGCCTAAAGGCGTCTTTATGGCGTCCACCGTCCCTTCGCAGCGGTCAAGGATCCAGTTGAGAATGCGCAGGTTCTCGCTGAACCCCGGCCATATGAAATTGCCGTCTTTATCCCGCCTGAACCAGTTTACGTAAAAAATTCTCGGCGGCGTTTTCATCTTCCTGCCCACTGACAGCCAGTGCTTAAAATATTCGGCCATATTGTAGCCGCAGAAGGGCAGCATCGCCATCGGATCGCGCCTTACCTCCCCCTGCTTGCCGTACTGCGCCGCTGTCCTTTCCGAAGCCATTGTCGCGCCCAGATAAACGCCGTGCTGCCAGTTAAACGATTCGAATACCAGGGGCGCGAGCCTCGCCCTTCTGCCTCCAAAAATCATCGCCGACACCGGCACCCCGTGATGGTGCTCCAGCCTGAAAGATGCCGACGGACACTGGGAAATAGGCGCTGTAAACCTGCTGTTGGGATTGGCCGCTGTTATGGGTTTGCCCTGTTCATCTTTTATGCCCGGATGCCACGGCCTCCCCAGCCAATCAATGCCCTGTTTCGGAGCTGGCCCGTCCCCGCCTTCCCACCATACGGTATGATCCGGTTTGATAAGCACATTCGTGTATATCGTGTTTTTCCCGATTGTTTCCATGGCATTATAATTTGTTTCCCGGTTGGTGCCGGGCAATACCCCGAAAAACCCTGATTCAGGATTGACGGCCCAAAGCGCCCCGTCAGAATCGACCCGCATCCACGCGATATCATCCCCGACCGTCCAGATTTTATACCCTTTCTTCTGAAGTTTTTTCGGCGGTAAAAGCATTGCCAGGTTTGTCTTGCCGCACGCGCTCGGGAATGCCCCGGTAACATATTCTATGCGCCCGTTAGGTTTTTCAACCCCGAGAATCAGCATGTGTTCGGCAAGCCAGCCCTCTTTTTTCGCCAGATAACTCGCTATGCGCAACGACAGGCATTTTTTCCCGAGGAGGACATTGCCCCCGTACCCGGATCCCACGCTCCATATGGTATTGTCTTCCGGAAAATGCAGGATAAGCCGCTTGTTTATGTCCAGTTCGGCTTTGCCGTGCAGGCATTTTGTAAATTCACCGTCCGGCCCCAGCACGTCCAGCACCGCGCTGCCGACACGCGTCATTATGAGCATATTGAGGACAACATAGATGCTGTCCGTCAATTCCACGCCTATTTTGCTGAAGGGTGATCCGACAGGACCCATGGAAAAAGGTATAACATACATGGTCCGGTCCTTCATGGACCCCTTAAAATATTCACCCGCCTTTTTATACGCGGCCCGCGGCGACATCCAATTATTCGTGGGGCCGGCGTCGTGTTTCTTTTTTGTGCAGATAAACGTGAGGTGCTCTGTCCGGGCCACATCATTGGGGGCTGTTCTGTGATACACGCACCCGGGCATCTTTTCCCGGTTAAGCTTTATAAGCTCCCCTGTATATATAGCCTCTTTTTCAAGCTGTTTTTTCTGCTTTTCGCTTCCGTCAATGAGTACGACTTCCTTGGGCCGGCACATCCTAGCCGCCTGGCTGATCCAATTCTGCAGGTTCTTGTTTTTCATTTTGATTGACCTCATCACGCATCCCCCTTTCCTGTTCGCAGGGTCTGATTTTATCATGTAATGATTATTTGTAAAGAGATAAATGGACGGGCATGCGAGCTTATTCGTCCATGCCCTGCCGCATGAGAAACTGGGGGAGTTTTCTCAGGTTTTTCTTCAGCACCGTCCTGAAGGGGGGCAAATTATAGCGCTTGCATATCGCATAGTCTTCTTTTGATTTGCGCAGGATGCTGACAAGGTCGCGCGTGCTCATACCGCCCCACCGCATTTTGATAAGGACCTGGGGGATATACATCGTTGATATCCGGTGCCTGTACAGCAATCGCAGCTTCAGCTCATAATCGGCGGCAATCTTAAATCTCGTGTCAAACTTGCCGAACTTTTTATACACGTCTTTTCTGACAAAAAGAGACGGATGCGCCGGGCTCCACCCCTTCTTTATCCTGTTTATGTCATACTGCCCGTTCCTCCAATAACGTATGACCCTGTCGGTGTTTTCCCTGCCGACATAAACGATATCACCGTAACAGCTGTCCGCGTTGCTTCTCTTAAAGGCTTCCGCTACCTGCTCGAGCACCCCTTTCCCGGCGTAAAGATCATCCGAATGCAGGAATCCCACGACCTCCCCCGTCGCTATTTCAATGCCGTTATTTAGCGCCTCATATATGCCGCCGTCCTTTTCGAACACGACCTTGCTTATGCTGTCCCTGTAACGGCTGATGACGTCGCATGTCCCGTCGGTGGACCCCCCGTCTATGACAATATACTCCACATCCCGGTAGCCCTGCCCGAGCACGCTCGTTATGCAGTTCTCGATAAATGCCCTGTCATCGCGCACGCCGGTAATAATGGATATCCTCATTGTTTCTCCAGCGCCAGATTCCCGGCAAAAAGCAAATCCATTTTTGTCTTTAAAAAGCAATTCACCGCGTCTTCGGGGGTATTGCATATGGGTTCGTTTTCATTGAAAGAGGTGTTGAGAATTACGGGCACCCCGGTCAGTTTCTCAAACGCCTCTATCACGCCGTAATATTTGGGATTGGTTTCGCGTCGCACCGTCTCGAGCCGCCCCGTGCCGTCATTATGGCACACCGCGGGGATAAGGTGCCTCTTTTCCTTTTTTATGCCGTACACCTTCTCCATAAACGGAACAGGTTCGCGCCGTTCAAACCACTCGCCCGTTTTCGGCTCGAGAACAGCCGGGGCAAACGGCCTGAACCATTCCCTTTTCTTGATTCTCGCATTTAACACGTCTTTTATCTCTTTTCTGCGCGGATCCGCAAGGATGCTCCTTGCCCCCAGGGCCCTGGGGCCCCATTCTGTCCTCCCCTGGAACCAGCCTACGATTTTCCCGGCCGCTATGGCGCCGGCACACTTTTCTATAAGATCCCTCTCCTGTAATACCTCATACGGCAATCCACGCGCGTCCAGCACGGCCGCTATTTCAGAATCACTGAAATCGGGCCCCCAATAAGGGGACTCCATGGTAAACCCCCGGGGGCGGCCCAGGACGTCATTGTAAAGATAAAACGCCGCGCCTACCGCGCCGCCGCCGTCGTGCGCGGCGGGCGGGATATATAAATCCGTAAAAGGCGTTTTGTCGTAAATTTTGCCGTTCGCGAGGCTGTTCTGCGCGCATCCGCCCGCTACGGCAAGCGTTTTCAGACCCGTTTCCGCCTGGAGATGATTAAGCATGTGAAATAACACCTCTTCATACCTGGCCTGGAGCGACGCGGCTATGTCGCATATTCTTTCATCAATGCCGTCATTGCCGCTGTCTTTTCTCGGACCGCCAAATGCCTCCGTCATCCTGTCCGAAAACAGTCTGCCGATTACAGGCGCGCCGTCCAGCCACGACATCTCCGCGCCTTTTCGCTCATGCAGAAAATATGACATGTCCAGCTCAAACAAACCGTTCTTTTTTATCCGCACTATCTTCCTCATTTCCCCGAGATAGGCGGGTTTGCCGTACGCCGATAGCCCCATCACTTTGTATTCATCCCCATAATTCAGGAACCCCATGAATTGCGTCAGCGCCGTATAGAACAATCCCAGAGAATGAGGAAATTCAACGGTTTTTAGAACGCGTATTTTGTTCGCCTTCCCGGCCCCCAGCATTGTGCTGGCAAAATCCCCGAAACCGTCCACAGATGCCAGGGCGGCTTCCTGAAAAGGGGACACAAAAAACGCGCCGGCAAGATGGGCCTTATGATGGTCTACGTAAACGACCCGGGCCCTGACGGCGCTTTCTTCGGTTCCAGCCTTTTCCGCCAGGGCGGTTTTTACGCGCGCCAGCCTGTAATAGTGGCCCGCCCTGTCGCTAAGAAATGTTTTCGACAGTCTCCCCGTGAGTCCTCTCAGTATTTTTTTACAGATTCTCGCGTACGGGTTGCGGGACACGGCGATAAAATCCACGTCCCGGATAGACAGCCCCCCGTTCTCCATACACCAGGCCGCGGATTCCGCCGGAAACCCGGCCCAATGCTTTATCCTTTTTATTCTTTCTTCCTCGATAGCGGAAACGAGTCTCCCGTCGACAACAAGCGCCGCCGAAGAATCGCCGTGATAAATGTTCAGGCCAAGTATTACCATGGGTCCGCCGCTGCCTTTTCCCGCGCCGTTATGCCGGTCACGGCTTTACCCCTTCCGCCTTTATGCAGACAAGGGCGCATTTATAAATAATATATATGTCCAGCATCATTACTTCAAGGGCGGACGCGGTCAGGTAGTGCCGATAGTATAGTCTATCCACGAAAACAGCGTGTTTGTCTTTTGACACATATTTTGTCGCCATGCGCAGAAGCGTCTTCTTCATCCTGACATTCCCTTTTGACGCCTGCATGAGCCCGAAAATGCCGGCTTTAATGTATTTGGCCGAGATAATCCCTTCTTTAAGATCGTTTTCATAGTGGGATACCATGTGCGGCCTCGGGCCGACAAGACTCATTTCCCCTTTCAGCACGTTTATGATCTGCGGCCATTCGTCGAAATAACACTTCGCAAGCAGGCAGCCCACAGGCGTCAAGTTTTCTCTTGCCCCCGTATATGACGTAATACTCACGCTGCCGCCGGCCGCTTCCAGCCGCTTTGCGATATCGGCTCTTACCGTTCTAAATTTCAGGATGCCGAATTCACGCCCCCTGGACACCCTGGTTTCTTTCCAGAACACAGGGCCCCGGTACGCGGGGTTTCTAAGGCCTTCGAGCTTGAGCAACGCGGCTATAAGCAAAAAAAACGGTAACAGTACTATCATGCATATTGCCGAAAATACGAGATCGAAAACCCTTTTCAGTTTTCTTTCTTTTACGGTCCATCCGGGTTTAGCATGATCCATATACGGTTACTTTGTGTGTTTTTTTCTTTTTTCCGTTCTCATCGAGCGAGCGCGCAGGGAAATAAACCTGAGCGCCCACAGATACAAGAACAATATAGCCGCTATGCCCACAAGGGCAAGCGGGGTTTCGTATTCCACAGGGAACCTGACCGCAAGACACCCGAGCAGCACATACAGGGCCGTCACCGTATAATAGAGAAGGACCGCATCCCTGTGTGATACGCCGGCGCGCAAGAGCCGGTAATGCAGGTGCCACCTGTCGGGGCTGAACGGATTTCTGGCCACCGCGATCCTGCGGGTAAAGGTAAAACATACGCTCGCCATCGGGATAAACAGCGTAAGAAACGGCACTATGAGAGAAATGACCGCCGATCTCTTTATCGAGCTTTCGGCGGACAAAATGCCGAGCAGAAAACCGAGGAACAAACTGCCGGAATCCCCCAAAAAAAGTTTTGCGGGATGAAAATTGTACCTGAGAAAGGCGAGGCACGATCCGGCAAGTATTACGCTCATTATCATGAGGCCTTCCCTGTTGCCGCTGAATCCTATTACCGCAAACCCTATGCACACAATCGCGCAGATGCCGCAGGCCAGGCCGTCAAGACCGTCAATAAGGTTAATGGCGTTTATTATCATGAGCATCCATATCAGCATAAGGGGTATACCGAAAATGCCCACGTTTATATACCCGGTCGAAAAGCTCGTTACGCCGGTTATGGAATACCCGGCCAATATCGCGATTAACACCCCGGTGGATTGGAGAACAAATTTTATCCTGTACCCGAGACGCCTGACTATATCGTCGAACAGGCCGGCCAGCATGACAACGGATGACCCGACGCCCATGCCTATCAGTTTCGGTCCGCTTAAGCTCAGGCTCTCCTTGCTGAAAAGCCACACAGACGCCACGCTCAGCCAAAACGAGACAAATAACGCTATCCCGCCTATTCTCGGGATCTGTTTGGCGTGCAGCTTGACGCGTTCTTTAAAGACCTTCTTGCCTAATTTCAGCCTGTCCGCATACTTGAGCAGAAAACGTGAGACCACGAAAGAAAGGAGAAAACTGAGGCAGAAGAAGAAGAGTGCTTCCAATATGCCTGGTCCTTTCATGCGCAACGGGCTAAATGGCGTCCCCGACGGGATTCGAACCCGTGTCGTCAGATCGAAAATCTGATGTCCTAGGCCGGACTAGACGACAGGGACGCATTTACCCAAAATTATTCTTCCTCGGAAATTATGGACGCCACTGAGGTCACGCTATCCTTAGGCCCGACCTTGATGAGCCTTACCCCCTGCGTGGACCGGCCACTTATCCTTATTTCCTTAACCGGCATCCTGACG
>JBDRBZ010000188.1:0-9154 GCA_043822175.1 Candidatus Omnitrophota bacterium | reverse complement strand
TCCGCGGCCTCGAGAAATTTCTTCTGCACCAGGACGTTGGCTTCGGCGTCCACCAGGTCTTTCCATGTCCTCTCCAGCGTAACCAGCACGCTGTCACGGCCGCTTCTTTCGTCGGCTTCCGCCTGGCTCAGCCCTGACCTGGATTTCATGACCTGGGCCACGCGGCTGCCCCCCTCGAAAAGAGGCAATGACACCGAGAACCCGGCTGACCAGTTATCCCCTCTCGGAGGCCAGCTGTCGTCTGACCTGCCAAGCCCGCCGTTCAGATAAACCTTCGGTAAAAAATCAGCCTCGCTGGAATTAAGATCAAACCGCGCCGCCTCTTTTTTGGCGGCTAACTCCTCAAGCAGGGGCGTCGTATCCACAAGAGTATCCAGGTCCGGCTTCAGGGCATAATTACCGCCAAGAGAAAACTTCACGTCCGCCTTCATTTGCCACATCCTGTCCACGCCCAACGCCTTGCACAGTTCGCGCTGGGAAACCGATACGCTCCGTTCGGCCTGCGATATCTCAAACTCTGCCTGCGCCATGTCGGCCTCCGCCTGGAACAGCGCCCCCCTGTGCTCCCTGCCGCTCTCATACCTCAGCCGCACAAGCCCGAGATTCTGTTTCCTGCGCTCAGCGATACTCTCAGTAATGCCTATAAGTTCCTGCGCCCTCATCAGCGTCACATAAGCAGCCCTGAGGTCCAGCCTTACGTTTGACGAAACAACGGTGTAATTATAGCGGCTGGCCTGTAAAAGCTTCAGCGCGCTCGTCACTTCACTGGATGTCTTAAACCCGTCAAAGACAAGCTGCCTGCCCGTCAGCCCGAGCGAATAGGCGTTGCCCGGCTTTTCCCCGCCGCCTTTGATCTCGTCCCTCCTAAATCGCTGTCCACCTGCGGGAGCATCGCGCTCAGGTCTATATCCCTGTCAAAAGCCGCCTGCATCACTTTTTCACCGGCGGATATCAGATCGGGATTATTCTCCTTTGCCCGGCGCACACAGTCGTCCCAGGTAAGCACGTCGTCCGGATACGCGAAATCAATGACCGTAAACAAACCTATCAGAATCAGCATGAGTCCCTTTTTAACGTCATTTTTTCGCATCACTCTGCCCTCTGCCCTTTACTTTCCCCAGCCTGAACACATTTTCCATGCCCTCCGGGAAACGTTCCTGAGACACATCGGTGTAATGAAAAACAAATACATCCGCGGCTATCAGCGTCTTTAAACCGGTTTTCCTTAGCCTCATCTGAAACTCGACCTCGTTGCCGAAATTCTTCCTGGACGGGTCAAAATAATACGGCCGCGGGAAGCGGAAAAAAACATTCTTCGCGCAGGCCTCCCGCGTAAAACACCAGAAAAACCCATGGGCGTCCACATCGGCAGGCACGGGTTTATTGCCCTTTACCCGCTCTGACACGTCCTCTATGTCGGCAGCGTCTTCGGAGGGGGCATAACCCGGGCAATACAGCCGTATATCCTGCTTCTTATGGCACATCATATAGCCGTTGGTCAGCACCCCGACGACTCCCACGCCCGCGTTTTCCCTGAAAACCCTGATAATCCTTTCTATGCTTCCTTTAGGAATGATAATGTCACTATTGGCCAGAATGATATAATCCGCCGCAAGCCGGGATACGGCAAATCTTACCCCGTCGTTCCATGCCTGCGTCAGCCCCAAATTGGCCTTATATCTGAAATAACACATGTTGGCATGGCGCCGGCCCTCTCCGAGAAAGAAATCCTTTGTCCCGTCTGTCGAACAGTCATCGATAATCACCAGGACATGATTATTTGCGCCGTCAAGGCTTTTGTAATATGAATCCACGGCCTGTTTTGTGTACTCAAGGTGATTATAGCAAGGCATGATTGTGATCACCCTCGCTTTCCGTCCGTCTGTCTCACCTAGATTGCAGTAACGGCTTTCAAAACCGGCTCTTCTGGTCAGGCATATCATGCGGCATGACACGTAGTCTGAGAATAGCCTGACGGCCCGCGATATCCTATGCTTGACCCCTCGCAGGATATCCGCAAATTTCGGCCCGATGACCCTTTCAATAAACATTCCCGGCCTCACGCGCGGCACATCATGCTTGAACATAACGCCTGTTACCTCATATCATTTCCGAAGCCACGCGGATCGCGCGGCCTCTATCTCCGCGTCAGTGTAAAAATGCCTCGCGTATTTCGACCCCAGCATCTCATCGATATACGCCTCGGGCAGTTTGACGCCTCCGACAAACCGCTCATAACAGCCGCCGTATTCCTTGTCACTTGACACATTCGTCATCAGGAGCCTGAAGTTCTTTCTTCCCGCGAACCCGGCCACAACCCTCTCCTTAACCGTGCTGTCAAGTTCGCGTTTCATGAGCAGCAGCCTGTATTTCCCTCTTTCGAGACAGACATACCCCCGATCCCTGGGGAAATCATCGGCGTAAACATCGATACCCACATATCCCTTCATTTCCCTGTCAAACCATTCTTGAGCGGTCAGATGCCTGAATTTGTCCATAAAAATACGGGCCAGCTCATCCGTAGTAAACCGGTTTGCCTCATAGTCAACGCCCGTATACAATTTAAAATTCTGGAAAAAATCGGATATATTTCTGGCGACGGGTTCGCGCACCATTGTGATAAAATCTATGCGCCGGTCCTTTCTCAATGTCCACCTGTGCAGGTTCCTGTCCATGCCGCCGAAACGCGGGGTGTAGAACTGCAGCATGAAATCGAAACCCGGGGCCGTCCGCGCGGATTCGGACGGCACATGGGTATGGCTGAAAAATACCGGCCTGGCCCCGCATTTCTGAAGAGAACGGTACACGGCCAACGATCCCACCTTTCCCATTGAATAGACTACGATCGGAATGTGCCTGCCCGTAAACAGCCCCAGGACCAGGTCGCATAAACGCGCGTATTTTCGAAATTCCGGTATCTTCATTCTCTCACGAATACCTCTGAAAAATCTATCCAGTTGACCCTGAAAAAATAGCACCATGCCCTGTGCAGGTGCCAGACGCAGAAATATAAAGCCTCCAACGGCAGCCTGATAAGGAACCTGACCGGCGACAAAAGCGCCGGAAACGCGACAGCTACAGAAAAAAGATGGTGCAGGTTCTCCATTTCAGGCCTGTCTTCCGATTTCAGTATGCTCCTGCGGTAATACGACTCGTCAAAATCATCGCCCGCGAGAAGCCCGTTTTCCCTGCAGTACTCACCCAGCTTTGTCCTGGGGTAAGGCTGGAAAATCGAGCACCACGCGTAATCAGGCCTGCATTCGATATTGAGATTAACCGTCTCAAACGCCATGTCAATGGTCTCGCCGGGCAGGGCAAGCATGTTCTGCGCGTATGTCCTGACATTGTACTTTTTATAGCTTTTTACCGCGCTCAATATCTCCGATCTGGTTATATTCCTGTCCAGCACCTTATTGCGGATATAGTCATTTCCGCTTTCGATGGCGTACAATATTGTAACGCACCCGGCATCTCTCAGATTTTTGACTATATTATCGGTCACCAGGTTTACGCGCGTATAAGCGATAAACGGCTTACCCACCTCCCCGGGATACCTCCGGCAGAAATCAAGGCACCATTTTTCATCGAGAATAAACGTATCGTCGAGAAAATGAAACCTCCTCGGCCCGCATTCGCGCGATACGCTTTTAAGCTCATCGAGCACATGCCTCACGCTGCGCCTGCGTATAACCGCGCCCTTGCCTTTGTACAAATCATTGTAAGAATGGTTGAAACAGTACGAGCATCTGTACGGGCACCCCCTGCCCGTCATCACGGACCGCCTGTGAAGGTTTCTGTAATGCTTATACTTGTTCACAAGGGCCCTGTCCACGAAAGGCAGGCTGTCCAGGTCGCCCACCAAAGGACGCGGTTCGTTCCTGTGTATATCCCCTCCGGATTTAACCCACAGGTTCTGTATGCCGGCACACTCCCTGCCGCTCTGCAGCGACTCTGCCAGCTCAAGCATGGCGTATTCGCCTTCGCCCCGGCATATCGCGTCCACACCATCTTCCTCTACGAATTCCGGGAAAAACGTAGCGTGTGGCCCGCCGAAAACAGAGAAGAAATCCATGCTTTTCTTTAATTCCAGATTTAAACGCCGGTAAAACCCGTGCCTGCCGGTTGTAACCGAATACGCTATTATGCCGGGTTTCATCGCTGCGGCCTTCCGGGCGTAATCTTTCTCGAACGCCAGGTCGATGAATTCACATTCATGCCCGTTCTGTTTAAGGACCGCCGAAAGCGACATTATCCCCAGCGGCTCAAGATACTCGTAACTGTATAAAAACAGTACTTTCATCTCTGCGGTATCCTCGAAAGGCGCGCGCATGCCTGCGCCAACGCAATAACAAAATAAAAACACAAAACCGGCAGTTTGCCCTCGCGCAGGGCCTTCCTTGTCAATACTTCCAGCCTGGCCAGCCTCCATACAGCTATTACCCAGCCGCGGCCCCTGGTGTTTAACGTGCGGTAGAAATACAGCCTATTGAACAGCAGGCATTTAAGGCGCTGTCCGGGATCCGTGACAGTTCGGCATCCGCCGCTTGCGACATGTTTGTGAATCACGCACGCGCCCGGCGTACTATAGAGCCTGCCTCCCGCCCGTTTCACCCTGCCGTGTATCTCGGCGTCATGGCCGATGGGTACCCCGCACCCGTAAAAATTCTCGTCATAACCTCCTATGGCGTCAAAAAAGACTTTATTGAAAGACACGTTGCAGCAGGGGGCCCATTGGGCGGTAAAACCGAAATCAACGTTAAACATCATGATCTTGCCTTCGATAAGCTTACTGTACCTTTCCTCCCCTATATCCATGCGGCTGCGCAAAGGGGCCTTCTGCCTGAGGACGGGCCCGGTTACGGCCGTAACACCGGAAATCTTATAGCCGTCCGCGTGCGCGGCAAGAAATCCGGGTTGGGGCTCAACGTCATCGTCCACAATTACTATTATCTCGCCCGCGGCCAGGCGCACCCCGAGATTTATAGCGCCAGGCTGGCTCCTGAAGTTTATTCTCGCGTGCGTTATCCTGTCCCGGGCCGATTCCAGAAAGGCGCGCGTTTCAGCGGTGTGCAGGTCACTCTGGTCAACGACAATGACCTCAAACGGGCCATACGTTTCTTTCTCCAGAAAATACCTCAGTGTATCACAAAGCTCTTTTTCTCTTTCAAGGGTAGGTATGATAACGGAAATGCAGGGTCCTGAATTCACCGCAAACCCCTCTTGCCTTTAAAATAATCCGGCTGTACATTATTACGACAATATTTTAATAAATTCTACCATAATAGTAGGTATTTTTACAGGATTAAGCGTATGACGCGAGAAAACCGTACAATTCACGGTTATTCTCGAATGACATGAGCTTATTTCTGGTTTGCTCATCCATGAGGAGTTTTGAAAGTTCGGCCATGTACTGCAGATACGGCTCATTTGAGTCTTTCGGGACAAGGGTAAGAATAATTATCTGCGCAGGCTTATTATCGAGAGAATTGAAATCGACCCCTTCCTTCTTAATCCCTACCGCCGATATCATGTGCCTGACCACCGCTGTCTTGGTATGCGGCAGGGCAATACCATCCTGCATGCCCGTGGATACGGCCACTTCCCTCTCGAGTATATCCTGTATGGCCTTTTCCCTGTCCTCTTCTGGCAGCTGCCCTGCCCTGACAAGCAGGTCCACGAGCTCCTTTATGATCCCGCTTTTTGTCGTGCCCTTTAGGCCGCACTGAACGGCCAGGGGGTTTATGATGTGGCCTATTTTTACGACTCTCGACTGCTTGCCGTTCTGCGTGTCAAATATATTGCGTCCTATCTGGCTCTTGTCTATACGTGTCTGGAGGCTTTTCATGGCATACTCTATCTCCGCGATAACCTCATAAAACAGGGTGTGCACGAATGAGGCGTCCTGCGCTGCGCACTCAAACACGAACATCTCGATGTTGTAGGTAAGCGTTATGAAAGTCTCATTCTTCCTTATCTGAAATATGACAAAAGGCACTTCCAGCCGGTTTACAAAAAAACCCTCTTTCTCGAAAGCCAGCACGACCTTGCTCAAGACAAGCTCGGCCGTCTCGGCATTGGGCATTTCGTAATGGATGATTTTATGCTCGCGCTTCTCGGGGCCGGCTTTCCTGAGCATCGGTTTGTCCGAACTGACCAGTTTCTCCAACAGAGGCGGCGTGATTAAAGTCGTGAGAAAAGTCATAAACACCGAAACGCTGAATACTTCACGCGGCACGATGCCGGTTGCCAGCCCTATGCCCGCTATAATAAGCGCGACCTCTCCCCTGGGTATCATGCCTATGCCGACAGTCGTTGATCCACGCAGGTTAAAATTGAAAAACCATGCCGGCACCCCGCATCCCACGAGCTTGCTCACTATCGCCGCGCCGAGATAGACGAGACCGAACGCGATCACGCCGGAGGAAAACATTTCACGGAAATTTACCAGCATGCCCATGGAACAGAAAAACACGGGCACAAAAAGGGCGCGCAGGGCCGCGAGATTGTCCTGCACGATGTATGAAAGGTCTGTTTTCGAAAGCGCCAGCCCCATCACATAGGCCCCGACGATCATGGCGAGGCCCGATTTCTCGAAAATCCCGGCGAGAAGAAGCGCCATGGCGAAGCTCATTATGGATATGGTGATCCTGTTCTTGAATCCTTTTAAGAATTTGCTGAGCCTGGGGGCGAACACGATGCCGAGCGCGGTAAAGCCGAGCCATATCCCCACGGCTTTCAGGGCTATAAGCGAGATCTCATCCATGTGCGGGCTTCCGCTTCTCACAATGCTGACAACAATGGCAAGGGCGATGATGCCCAGCACGTCATCGATGACCGCCGCGGTCATTATCGTGATCCCTTCGGGCGAATCCATTTTGCGCTTTTCAGACAGTATCCGCGCGCTTATGCCTACCGAAGTAGCGGCGGATATGACGCCCAGAAAAAGGGGCACGGGATGGCCGAACCCGTACCGAACCCCGGCTATCCAATGCGAACACATTACACCGACGACGTCGCCGAGAACAAAGCTGGCGATCACCCCGACAAGCCCCACCACGGTGCCGGTAACCGAAAACCTGAGAAACGTGTCAATGTCCGTTTCCACTCCGGCGAGGAAAAGGAGTATGATCGACGCGACAGCGGCTATAGTGTATAACTCAACTGACAGCGGAAAACCTGCCTGCAGAGGGAAAAGCCCGTGAGAAAATCCGGGTATCGTTATATTTCCCAGAAAGTACGGCCCTATTATGGCGCCCGCGACAATCTCACCCAGGACCGCCGGCAGGCGCATCCTGCTGAAAAGGGCCCCTCCCAGCCATGCCGCGAATATTATCACCCCCAGCTGGATCACGAACAAAGTCACGCCCTTTGTCAGGTCCTCATTAACAACACCATCAGCCGCGAAAACGGCGCGGTATATAATCAATAATAATAACAGCGAGAAAATCAATACCCTGCCCAAGCGCCTATTATTCATAAAATACCCTTTGGTCTAGATTTGTTTTGCGGTTTCTCCGCCCGGTCGTTATGAAACTTGCAACGCGGGCTCAACCGCACTCCCTGTTACCCCAAAAGCAGCATTACGCCCTTCCTTACCAGCATAACAGCTATGGCGGCAAGGAGAAGCGCTATCACTTTGGACAGGGCTTTTGTGCCGGATTCTCCAAGAACACGGATAAGATTATCTGAAAACATCAGCATAACGCCTGTAATCATTATATTCACAGTAATGGAAATAAGCGTGGGAACCAGGCCATAAGCCGGTATTATCACCAGCGAGGTCGTCAGAACGGCCGGCCCGACAATCAAAGGTGTCCCGAGCGGTACGGCGCCCAATTCTTTCATGGGCAGCTTACGGCGCCTGCCCGGATCGACAACATCTATAATGGCGATGCAGAAAAGTACCAGCCCGCCGGCTATCATGAAATCGCCGACCGATATGCCGAGCAGAGCGAAAACGGCTTTGCCGAGAAAAACAAACCCGAACGCCAGCATGAGCGCGGTTACAAGGGAATCGAGGATCACCTTCTTCCTGACTTTTCCGGATACGCCTCTTGTCAAGGCGACAAATATGGGTAAAACGCCTATAGCGTTGACAGCCACAAAAACAGGGATAAACGCCAGAAACGTATTGCGGATCATGAAAATGCCTTTATAAGCGTCCAGATCCCGAGAATTGTTATCAGGATGCCCAGGACTATATGCATATATCTGGTATCCATTTTCTTGGTCGCGAATGCCCCGAAAGGCGCCACAAGCACGGCGCCTATCAGCAGGGCGAGGGTTAAGTTCCACTGGAATAACCCGGGAGAAAACATTTTCGCGAAAAACTCATTAACCGGCATGCGCATGATGGAGCCGTCAAACTGTTTCATTGTCTTGCCTATCAGGTAAGTGATAAACGACGCTATGCAGATAGGCGCTTCCGCCAGGGTTGTGGCCCCTATGGCGCCCTTATGCCCCTGCCCTGCCATTATCTGGCCCGCTGTCACGACCGGCCCGAACCCTCCGCCGGAAATGCCTTTATTGAACGCGCTGAGTATGCCGACGCCTATCATTTTGCCCCAGGAAAATGTGAACTTAAGGTTTAGAAGCACGATTATTCCCATGACCAGGACCAAAACGCCTATATATACCTGCAGAAACAGCTTGGGCACATTCAGGGCAATAATA
Organism: Candidatus Omnitrophota bacterium; assembly: GCA_043822175.1. GTDB lineage: Bacteria > Omnitrophota > Gorgyraeia > JABMRN01 > JABMRN01 > JBDRBZ01. The sequence goes on along the minus strand of JBDRBZ010000188.1, from coordinate 481 downwards.
GCCGCGAATATAGTCGCGAGCACGCCGAAACTGCTTATGACGAGCACTATCTTAAAATCCCTCGAAGTCGGATGAAAAGATACATTTCTGAACAGATGATGAAATGCCGAGGCCGCAAAACCGCCGAACGCCTGGGAAAGCAGGACCGCCGGCACGGCTACGAGCGGCGAAAACCCCATTATTATAAGGACCGGCGAAAGTATTGTCCCATACCCCATGCCCAGAGATGAATCAAGCAGCTCACAGAGAAAAGCGAGCGCGACTATAAAAAGGAACAGCCCTACGGTGATTTCCATCTTTGCCCTCTTTTTGTTTACATTATATTATATCACAGCTTACCGGCCGGCAACAGAGATACGGCGCTTTGAAGGGTTAAAATACCCTGTCATGATTTTCGGGTAATCTTTTCTTATACAGGATATAAACTCACGCATGCCGGCCATCTCCTTCTTTTTTACCGCCGCCTTTATGTCGAGAAAAT
>JBDRBZ010000187.1:0-3225 GCA_043822175.1 Candidatus Omnitrophota bacterium | reverse complement strand
ATGCTGTTCATCAGCTCTTCGAGTTCGTCTGTGTCTCTCAATTCGCGTTCTGCGCCGTGCGCGCGCATCCAGTCATTCATTTGCTCGAGCAGCTCAGTCTCCGTAATCGTGCCGTTTTCGTATCTGAAGACCGGGTTGTCGGGGCAAGGATTGTCAGGCGTCGGATTGCGGTTGATGAAAAGGTCGCGCGCATCACTCCTGCTGACTCCGAACCGGGCATGCAGAAAATCAGCCGCCTTCTCATAATCGTATTTCATAATTACGTTGCCGGAGTCAAGTATGACGCATTTTGTTTGTGAAAGCGCGGCGGGCGGTATGTCCGATAGAGTCTGCCGGATTACATGAGTCAGCAGTAAGTCGTGTGTTCCGAATTTTTGCCGTTGAAGCGCCCGCATCGCATAATGGAATCTGACTGCTTCAGGCGCAGGGCCGGGCGTAAAGCCGTGTTGCTCGAGCTTGTTGTGGTACTGATCCCGGACGATCTGCTCATCGGTTATATTGGACAGCACTAGATCTGCCGGCAGTGCGCCCATGGCGTTTGCGGCATGCGCCAATTCGTGTAAACGCGCGATACGGTCGTCAAATATCGATTCCGCGAGGGCGACGCACGTGGCGCCATTAATAGCCGCGCCGAAGCCCTTGAGCGGGGTGTCGTCGTCATCCAGTATTATCAGACCTGCGTTTTGGTTTGTCCGTATTTCGGCAAGTATAGAGTTGATGGCATCGTCAATGGCCGGTATGTCGGTATTCTCGTAGTCAAATATAGCCCGTGTTACGGGCGGAGCCCTCCGGCCGTGTATAATGGTATGCCGGCCGTAAACCGAGCCGATATCCTTGATGTAGGCCACGATTTCGACCCTGCCGTCGGGCATATCGGCTACCGACCTGATATCGACGGTCTCAAACTTGCCGATAGTACCGCCCCCCATTTTTGGTGTAGGAGGTATTGGATTATATAAGTCAAATGATTGTCCGCAATATTTAGGGTCAGTCAGCCATCCCATAAGCCACTTCCCCAGGGCCTTTTTGTTTTTAATGTTTACGCCCTCGCATTGGGCATAATATTTGAGGGCAGCATGTATTCTTTTCATGTATGTATTGAGCAGGGACAATCGGAAAGTCTGTGTAAGCCGCCCTTCGCTGTTTAGGGATCTCTTTATCGCCAGGCACATTTCATACGGGGTTTGGCTGGAAGGGCCTTTGGCGAGCTCCTCGTCCAGATAGTCTTCCCCTCGCGCGTATCCCTGCGCCCTCAGCGCGGCCTCCCAATACTGCCATTGTAGGTTATATGCCTCCCATTCAATCTGTATGAAATGCGCGGCGTAAGTCTTATATTTCTCCGAGAATATCCGTATGGTTTCGGGCACTTTGCCGTCCTCAAAGACAGCATTAGCCGAAGCCGCTTCCAGTTTTCTGAGTGAGTAATCGGATTGCAGCTCCTCACCCAGGCGCCTATGCCTCTCGATCATGGCTTTTTGCCTGGCAGTCATGTGGAACATCTCATGTACCAGAGCTACCTCGCGGTAATATGGAGAGGCAATTAAATAGACGCCTGCGCAGACGCTTATTTTTTTTGTACGGTCATCGAGGGTAAAGATATGAGGACTGCTTTCATGCGAAATGTCAAACGCGGGGTTTTTAATAAAATCACGAAGCAGTGAGAGTATTTCCGTCCTAAGCGTGTCAGGGGTGTCAGAGAGATAGCCGTTATTTTCTATGTTAGCTATGGCGCCCCGGGCGCTACGGATTACCATTTTGAAGATTTCGGCATCAGTTGTCCTTTCTGCGGGAATCGCGGGCGTCGCTGGCGGCTTGTACCGTAATAATGCAAGAATATTCCTGAGAGTTACCGCGATCACGGCGGCTGCCCCGGCAAAAACAAAGGCGCGTCTTCTGAACCCAGGCCGGCCCGGCTCTGAACCTGTCGTGATGGAAGTTGCTTGAATATTCAGATCCAGGTGAAAAGGAATGATTATAAGCAGCTGCGCGCATGTCCATGGGTTATTTATGCCCAGGGTTAGCAGCATCGAGCATGCCACGGCCGTGCCCGCGGCCAGGAGTAATACAGGCACATTAAGCATGACCGGCCATTTTTGTTTGAAGTCTATTTTCAGTTGATACCAAAGGACTATGGCGAGAGTCCGGCCTCTTAGCCATTTCTTTATGTGAGAGGACCATTCATGTAATTGAATGACCCGCAGTATGTGCGGCAGCCAGTATGTAAGCCCGGCGATAATGCCAAGCCACGCGGTATATCCCGGAGACACGGCAAACGCGAGTTTTACAAGCCATGCCGCTAGTATCGCGACACCCGGCTCGAGCCACGGCGCGTACCACTTTGCGTACCGCGGATATTTTTCAGGATTAAGCCACGAGCCGGAAGGGCGTTCGGGCCGGCCGGAATCATCACTTTCTAGTATTGCCAACTTCATCAGCAAATATTCCATTTCAGAGGCCTCTGTTCCATGAAGCCTGTCAAAGAACCCGGATTCCTCACAAAGTCCAAAGAATCTGGCCGGGTCTGCTTCAAAATTAGAATGCGGATTCCCGTCGATCAGGTCCTTCGCGCTATTAACGGCTTCCCTTACCGGGGCTCCCTGGGAAACGTCCTGCGCGCCAAGCCACGCTTCCATGAGGCCGAGCCTATCAGAGATCGTCGTCACCGACTTATCCTTGATGGACATTATAATCAGCTCACGCAACCCTTTCAGCATTCTCATGTTAACATGCTTAACCGCGGCGAACTCACCCGTTGGGATCCTTTTCCAATCAAGAGAATCGTAGAATAGCCCATATCGTGCAGCGTTCGGGTGCATTATAAAAAGCCGTAAAGCTTCCAGCCCTTCGAAAGTGCCCAATTCTCTTTTTGCCAAAACCGCAAGGTGCACACCGACATCCGGCGGGATGGCTCCGTTTCCTCTTTGTGTTTGTACGATTATCTGTGTCTGAAGAAAGTGTTTAACCTCTATAGGGCCTGTTTCGGACTCTGTTGAAGTCTCTTCGGGTGGAGAAAATAGGCACAATTGAGCCAATTGCCTCTTTAACCTTGCCCATCCAGGCATGTGGTACACCAACGTAGTCATGCTGATAAAATAGAGGCACTATTTCCTCCTCTAGAAGTTGGTAGAGGGCTTCGGCATCTGCCTTATCTTCCTCACCCGGGTCAGGTATATTGATGACATTACCTATTGCCCAGCCGTTGGTGCCGTTGTAGCCTTCATACCA
>JBDRBZ010000186.1:0-2072 GCA_043822175.1 Candidatus Omnitrophota bacterium | reverse complement strand
CGCACAGGTTGGCCATGCGCACCTTCTTCGGATAACTCTCCTCAATAAGCGACATCCTGGACAGACGCTCCACATCGCCGGGGAAACGCATTGACACATCGCCCATGAACCTCATGTTTATCTCGTAAATTATCTCGAGGTGCCTCGGCAAAAGGCTCTCAAACAAGGGCACGGGCCACCTCTCCAATGCCTCCGGCATGATCGTGTGATTGGTATAGGCAAACGTCCTCACAGTTATGTCCCAGGCGGTATCCCAGTCAACGCCTTCGTCATCCAGGAGCCGCCGCATAAGTTCGGGAATGGCAAGCGACGGATGCGTGTCATTGAGCTGGATGGCCACCTTATCCGGAAACGTCCTGAAATCCGTATTCTCGACCTTAAACCGCCTTATGATGTCCGCGATGGAAGCCGCGGTAAAGAAATATTCCTGCTTCAGGCGCAGCTCCTTGCCCTGCGTCACGTTGTCATTGGGATACAGGACCTTTGATATGTTTTCCGTGGAGACTTTATTATAAACCGCCCCTTCATAGTCGCCGCTGTTAAAAAAGCTTAAGTCAAAATCCTCTGTGCTCCTCGCCGACCAGAGGCGCAGGGTGTTTACCACATCGTTCTTGTACCCGGCCACCGGCGTGTCATACGGCATTGCCAGCACGTCGTTAGTATCGACCCACTTTACCCTCATTTTGCCGTTGGCGTCTGTATATTTATACGTGTGGCCGTGGAACTGTATGCGCGTAACGTATTCGGGCCGGCCGAATTCCCACGGATTGCCTTTCGAGAGCCATTCATCCGGATATTCCACCTGCCTGCCGTCCACGATCTTCTGGTTGAATATGCCGTATTCGTACCTTATGCCGTACCCGTGGGCGGGTATCCTGAGCGTGGCCATGGAATCAAGCATGCAGGCGGCAAGTCGGCCCAGGCCGCCGTTGCCCAGGCCCGCGTCAGTCTCGCACTCCCTTATCTCCTCCAGGTCAAATCCCAGGTCTTTCATGGCGCGTTCGGATTTTTCAAGCAGGCCCAGATTGAGCAGGTTGCTCCCCAGCAGGCGCCCTATCAGGAATTCCATCGAAAGATAGTAAACCCTTTTCACGTTCTGCTTGTGATATCTCTGCTGCGTATCGATCCATCTCTCTATGAGCCGTTCGCGTATGGCGATGGCAAGCGCCATGTAATTGTCATGCATGGTCGCGGTATAGTGGTCTTTGGCCAGGGAATACTGCCGCCTTGACAGAAAGGACCGCTCTATACCCTTTCTCGTCATATCCTTATACACATTTACCCAGTTAGCTTCCATGGAACTTTCAGCCATATATCACCTTCCTCGTTAAAGATACGCACTTTCGGACAGATAAGACGTATAATCCTCTATAGACTCCTCCAGAGTCCTGAACATGTAATCACAGCCGGCGGCCCTCACTTTCGACATGTCCGCTTCCGTGAAATACTGGTATTTCGGCCTGAGATACTCGGGCATGTCTATGTACCGGATATCGGCCTTCTTCCCCAGGGCGGCGAACATTGCCCGCGCTATGTCGTTCCAGCTCCTTGCCTGCCCGGTGCCCAGGTTAAATATGCCCGTAGTGCCCGGATTCCTCAGAAAATAACACATCACCTCGACGGCATCCTTGACATAGATGAAATCCCGTTTCTGCTCGCCGTCCCTGTAATCGTCCCTGTATGATTTGAAGAGCCTCATCACGCCCTCGTCTCTTACGCTCTGGAAACGCTTGCATATAACGCTCATCATCTCGCCTTTGTGGTATTCGTTAGGCCCGAACACATTGAAGAATTTTATGCCTGTAGCCCTTTTGTCGAGCCCGTTATTTATGAGCCACATGTCAAAAAGATGCTTTGAGTAGCCGTACATGTTAAGGGGCCTCAGCCTGTAAGCGGCCTCATTCGCGTCGCTGTATCCCGACGCGCCGTCGCCGTACGTGGCCGCCGATGAGGCGTAAATGAAAGGCACCCTCTGCCTGAACGCCCATTTGGCCAGGGCCTAGGACGCTTCATAGTTGTTTCGTAGGAAAGACGCGGCGTCGGTAAGGACCGTCGAGCTGCACGCGCCCAGG
>JBDRBZ010000185.1:0-4609 GCA_043822175.1 Candidatus Omnitrophota bacterium | reverse complement strand
GGGGTACATGTTTTTATAGTTCCTCGGCGCGTGGTAGAGCCGAAGTTTGTCAGCCTGCTTTGTATCCTTGAGGCGCTTATATATCAGATGCCAGCCGCAGTCTTTTTCGGTATCGGTTTCACATTTCCCGTCCTTTGACCCTCCGCACGGCCCGTTAAGAAGGCTTTTTGAACAGAAGGTTATAGGGCAGACACCGCCGGTGGAGTCAAGCACGCAATCGCCGCACTGCCGGCACCGTTCTTCCGCCGGCCACAGGCCCTGAAACCCTCCCATGGATACTGTGTTGAGGGCCGGCCTCACGGGCTTTTCAATAACAGCGGATACAGCCTGCACACCGATGCCGCATGAAAGAATAACCACAGAATCGGCCCCGGCGATTGCCTCTTTATGCCTCGAGGCCCTCATACGCACAAGCACCTTGTTGCACAGAAAATCAATAACGGTCTTCCCAGAGACTTTAACGCCTGATCCGGTTATTTCCGAACATACGCGCCCGAGAGCCTCGAGTCCCCCGGTTCCCGCTGACTCGGGGCACCCGTTGCAGGCGAGCACGAACACCTGTTTGTCCTTGCCTAAAGATTTGAGTATTTCATCGACCGGCTTTAATTCTGTTAAAATCATTTTACGCTCCTGCCGCTTGCGGCTTAATCCCTCGCAGAAGTCCCCGGACTTCAGTCTGAGGTATGAATGCCCTTGTGAGATTTCTGTTCGGGAGGGAGCCCTGGCCTTTAGGCCGGGGCTCTACTCCAATTCGTTTAAGATTAAATCGATTATATCTCTTATTCTCGCGGCGACTTCGGGCGTAGGGGACAGCCCCCAGCTCACATCCTTCGGTTCCACGCCGATGATTACGGCCATTTCGGGAGCGCTTTCCTCTGCATTGAGATATGCGATCAGCTGTCCTATCCCGTACTGATGCAGCGAGAGTATCCCTGTTTGCCCTGACACGATATCTTCCGGCGTAAGCCTATAAACGCTTCCCGGAAAACCGTTTGCCTTAACCGCATCTATTATGATCAATTTGCGAACCTTGCCTGCCGGCATCAATGCCCAGACATCAGAAGTGCCGCCGTCAATCACTTCGACGTAGGGCGGCAGGTTATGTTTCAGAATCTCATCAATGACATGGCAACCTATGCCCTCGTCTTTAAGCAGTATGTTACCGAGCCCTAGAATAACGGTTTTGCTCATACAACGCGGAATTCCCCGATTTTAGAGCCTTTAGCGGTAAGCATATGGACAGAGCACGCCAGGCATGGATCGAATGACCGAATTATGCGCACAACCTCAAACGGATTGTCTTTGTCCTTTACGGGCGCGCCGATAAGCGCCTGTTCCATGGGGCCGGGCACACCCTTATCGTCTTTGGGCGAGGCGTTCCACGCTGTCGGCGTGATAATTTGGTAGCGGGCGATCTTCTTTTCGCGCACAGATATCCAGTGGCCGCAGGCACCGCGCGGGGCGGCCGTGAGTCCGGCCCCTTCGGCTGTTTCGGGTATGTCGTACGGGACAAGCGAAGGTCCGCCGGGAGCAAGCTCCATGACCCAATCAGTCATGGCGTCGGCCACGATCTTGCACTCAATAGCCCTGGCCGCGTGCCGGCCGATGACCGAAAACAGGTCTCCGATACCCAGGCCCAAACCGCTTATCACCTTGTCAACGAGGCTTTTAACTTTATCGTCGTTGCGCAAATACTGTATAGCCATCCGGGCCAGCGGGCCCACTTCACAGACCCTGCCCTCATAGCGGGGGGATTTGATGAATGAGTATGCCTCTTTTTTTTCTGTATCCGGAACCGTCTCCCCGGCGGACGGGGCCAGGCCCGTAGTTTGGGCGCTGTACCAGGAATGCCTGACTTCCTCGGTAATCTTCCGGGCAAAGAATTCGTTCAGCTGCAGATCAGCGGACACAACCCCCGGGGAGAAAAGCCGGTCATTTTCGCCTTCAAAACCGCCGTACGCGAGCAGCGTGCCGCAGCCCCTGCCGATTTTCGCGTAATCCTGATACGCGGCCGCCACGGTCAAGACATCGGGCAGATAATAGTTATCGATGAACTCCCTGATTTCGTTAAGACGCCAGAGGAAATTTGTTATTTTTTCTTCCGTCGCGACTTCTGTCACGCCTCCGGGCACGATGCCGATGTTATGCGGCATCTTACCGCCGAATATGGCAAGCATCTCATGGGATTTACGCCGCATGTCCAGGGCCATGACGTAATGATTTACAGCGACCTTATTCACCCCGTCCGGGAGACGGTAATCGCCTTCATACCTCGGCATAAAGGGATGTATTTTGCCGACGCTGCCGGAAACATCCACGTAATCCAGCGCCGCCAGATGGTAGAAATGGAGGATATGAGACTGCAAAAAGTTCGAACCGAGTATGAGATTCCTTATTATCCTGCCGTTCGGCGTAAGCGTGCCTGTCAGCCCGAACGCGTCATCAAGGCACATGGCAGAGGACTTGGAGTGAATCGCGGGGCATACCCCGCATACCCGCTGGGTCAGGCGGTTCGCGTCCCTAGGGTCGCGGCCTTTAAGGATGATCTCGAATCCCCTGGAAAGCGTGCCGCTGCACCTGGCGTCCCTGACCACGCCCCCGTCAACAAACACTTCCACCCCGAGGTGCCCCTCGATCCGGGTCACCGGATCAATATCAAAGTGGTATTTATGCATCTTTAACGTCCTCAGAAATAAGCTTTTTGTAGAACGGCGATGTGAAATCCGGAAAGCCCGGTTCCACGCAGCCGAGACACGGTGAACCCGCGCGCACGCACCAGTTCACGCCGCTATTCCACTGTCTGAGGGAACAATCCGCGTAAGTGTAATGTCCTTTGCAGCCGGCCTCGTACAGGCAGCCTTCTTCGCCGGCTTTTTTAGCGAATTTGCCCTTGTCAAAATCAGCCCTGCGCTGGCAATTCTCATGTATAAGCCTTCCGAAGAATTGCTTCGGTCGGCCGGCGTCATCTACGTCGATTTTCCTGTCCAGCATGAGCGCCGACAGGACCCCGAATATCCAGTCAGGATGTACGGCGCATCCGGGGATATTAACGACAGGGGTTTTGATGCCGCTTTCTTCAAGAACCGCGCTTACCCCCTTGCAGCCTGTCGGGTTCGGCTTTGCCGCGGGGATGCCTCCGTATGACGCGCACGTTCCGACCGCAATCACGATCGCCGCGTCGCGGCCGAGTTCTCTTACAACATCCACGACTGTTTCATGCCGGCCGCCTTTTTTGCCCACGCTGCCGTAGACGCCGTTTTCCGCTGTCGGCACGGCGCCTTCTACCATAAGGACATACTGCCCCTTATGCCTTTCCTGTGCATCTTTGAGAATATCTATAACAGGCTCGCCCTCGCCTGCCATAATGGTCGCGTGGAAAAGGAGATTGACCTTTTTGCCGGGCACAATCTCATCGAGAATAAGGTTGCGGACGCGCGGGCTCACGGCGTTAAGCAGCGAGATCGAGCACCCAGTGCATCCTGCGCCCTGTATCCATATCGCGGGAATTTCTTTTGTTGTCATAATAGTTCAGTATTCTAACAGGAATATGAGCGGTTGTCAAAAATTTATTTTTACGCGAAATCATTCAAAGCTGAATTTTTTCTCCCGGAAAAGCCTGACGCAGGCGTCGACGGCGGCGGGGTGGTACAATAGACCTCTTTTCCCCGAGATCTCATCGAGCGCCTTGTCTATGCCGAGGGCGGGGCGGTACGGCCTGTGAGAGCTCATGGCCTCCACAACGTCGGCCACTGAAAGTATCTCCGCCTCCAGCAGGATATTTTCGCCGGCCATGCCCCCGGGGTAGCCGGAGCTGTCTATCCGCTCATGGTGCTGCAGGACTATCTGGGCGATCGGCCACGGAAAGTTTATCGCCTTCAGTATGTCGTAGCCCATCTGGGCGTGGGCCTTGATCATGTCGAACTCAGGTTTGCTCAGACGCCCGGGTTTTGCCAGTATCTCTCCGGGCACCGATATCTTGCCGATATCGTGTATAATGCCTGCCATACGGATGCCTTTTATTCTGTCCTCCGGGAGCCCCATCTCATGCGCAATGGCGCAGGCGAGTTTTGCCACGCGCTGCTGGTGCCCCGCGGTGTAAGGGTCCCTTGTCTCAACTATTCTTGACATGGCGTCTATTATATTCTCGATGATCCCTTCCAGCTGTTTGTGGCTTGATATCAGTTCCTTTTCGGCGCGCTTACGGTCTGTTATGTCCCTGAGTATAGCCATGCTGGCGGGCTTTCCTTCGTACTCGATCACGGAGGCGTTGACTTCCACGGATATTGTCTTGCCGCCCTTTGCTGTAAGCTCCAACTCATACTTATTTGGCGTCTCGACGCCATGCATGCGTTTTTGGTACATGCTTAGGGCGATCTCCCGGTATTCAGGGGTTATAAAATCAATAAACGGTTTACCGAGGTCATTTTTCAGAGTGAGGCCCATAACCTCAAGCATTTTGGCGTTGGCGTATTTTATTATGCCGTCCTGCGATATGACTATCTGGTCATTGCCCTTTTCCACAAGCGTGGAATACATTGCCTCACTTTCCCTCAGGCTCTTTTCTGTCCTCTTCCGCTCGGCAACTTCGCACTGGAGCTTTTCGTTGGCC
>JBDRBZ010000184.1:0-17980 GCA_043822175.1 Candidatus Omnitrophota bacterium | reverse complement strand
ATATTACCGGCGCCGCGCAATTCAAGGTCCTGCATGGCGACCTTGAATCCGGACCCAAGCTCTGTAAACTTTTTAAGCGCGTTGAGCCGCCTCTGCTCTTCATGCGTAAGGGATGAGATATTGCCTACGACAAAATATGCGTACGCCTTCCGGTCAAATCTCCCGACCCGGCCGCGCAGCTGGTACAGATCAGCCATGCCGAAACTCTCTGCCCTGTCCACGATCAGTGTATTGGCGTTCGGCACGTCTATGCCGGATTCTATAATGGTCGTGCATACAAGGATGTCGATGCCGCCTTTCATAAAGGCGATCATCGTCCTCTCCAGCTCCCTCTCGGCCATCTGGCCGTGCCCTATCGCGATTCGCGCCCCCGGGGCCATTTTTGCGACACGCGCGGCGACCCTGTCAATGGTCTCCACTCTGTTGTGCACAAAATAGATTTGTCCTTTCCGCGCAATCTCATTCCTTATGGCGGCGGCCAGAATATGCTCATCGAATTCCATCACATGGGTTTTGACCGGCTGTCTGTCAAGCGGCGGCGTGTTTATCACGGAGATATCCCCTGCCGCCCATCAGCGCCAGGTACAGCGTGCGCGGAATCGGCGTGGCCGTGAGGGTAAGCACATCCACCATAAGCCGCATGTGCTTGAGCTTTTCCTTATGCCTCACGCCAAACCTCTGTTCCTCGTCGATAATGACCAGGCCCAGGTCTTTGAAGGCTATATCGTCGGAGAGCAGCCTGTGAGTGCCTATCACGATATCCACCTGCCCTTTAGCGAGCTTTTTTATAACATCATCCTGATCTGTTTTCTTCCTGAACCTGGAGAGCATTTCGATCGTAACCGGAAACTGCTTTACCCTTGAGCTGAAAGTATTGAAATGCTGTTCCGCGAGTATCGTGGTGGGGACCAGTATCGCGACCTGTTTATTGTCCATAACCGCCTTGAAAGCCGCCCTGAATGCGACTTCGGTCTTTCCGTAACCCACGTCGCCGCAGAGCAGCCTGTCCATCGGGCGGTGGTTTTCCATGTCACTTTTAACATCCCGTGCCGCGCGCAGCTGGTCCGGGGTCTCTTTGTACGGGAACATCTTTTCGACATCCGCCTGCCAGTCGGTGTCCCCGGAAAACCGCACGCCCCTCATGCTCTCGCGCTTGGCCTGAACCTCCAGTATGTCGCGCGCTACCTTTAACACCCCTCTGGCCGCGCGCTCTTTCATCTTTTCCCAGGCCTTGCCGCCGAGTTTGGAGAGCTTTGGTTTTTTCCTGTAGAAATAAATATACTTCTGGACCTTGTCCAGGTCATGTATCGGCACGTAGAGGACATCACCGTCTTTGTACTCGATGGCGACGCATTCTTCGCGGCCGGACCTGCCCCGGATGGTCTTCCTGCCCGCGAACATGCCGATGCCGTGCTCCACATGCACCACATAGTCGCCGGGCTCTATGTCGACAAATACGTCGATGGGATCGCGCTCGGTCCAAACCCTTTTTCTGAAATAGGCCCGGCGGGCAGGAATAAGTATGACCGCGCCGTGCTCATAGATGGAACGGAAAGAGGATATGTCCACTGACACGATCCTGCCTACGACATCCCCTGAAACCTCTATCCTCAGGGGATATTCGAACGTGGCCGGATATACCATGACGACATCGCCCTTTACCGAGAAGTCCCCCTCTTCGGCAATGCCCTGCTTCCTGGAATAACCGAGCTCCGCCAGCTTCCGGCTAAGCTCTTCCCGGCGTATTCGTTCGCCTTTAATCAATTTAAGAGAGTCAAACATAAAGCCCTTTTAATAAGAGCGCACGCTTACATCTTTTTAGGCAGGGACACACCGAGCAGTTCAAGGCCGTTCGCGAGGCAAATTCTGACACAGTCCACAAGCATAAGTCTTGCCCCTGTCAGTTCCGGGTCATCCGTCACCACTCTGTGCTTGGTGTAAAAATTGTGGAAAACGGTAGCCAGGTCGTTCAGATAAACAATCACATAATACGGTTCCAGGTTAACCGCGCTTCCCAGTACCGCCGACGGAAACTGCGAAACAAGCCTCATCAGGTCAATTTCCTCACCGGTTCTGAGGAGCCCCGGGTCCGCAGCGCCGGACGCGCGGGAGGCCTTCATTTTCTCGCCGTATTCCATAATAGACCATATGCGGGCATGCGCGTACTGTATGTAATATACAGGGTTATCCGTTGACTGGCGTTTGGCGATATCGATGTCAAAATCAAGATGGCTGTCGAGCTTGCGCATGAGAAAAATAAATTTGGCGACATCCCTGCCCACGTCATCCATGACTTCCCTCAGCGTGAGAAATTCGCCTTTTCGCGTGGACATTGACATGGCCTTCCCGCCCCGGTACAGCGTGGCCAGCTGCACGATAAGCACAGACAGCGTGTCCGGGTCATGCCCCAAAGCCCGCACAGCCGCTTTTATCCTGGGGATATAACCGTGATGATCCGGCCCCCACAGATTTATGAGCCTGTCGTAACCGCGCTCATATTTTTCTTTATGATAGAGAATATCAGGGGCCAGATACGTGAAGTTGCCGTCGCTTTTAACGACAACCCTGTCCTTCTCATCGCCGAACGTGGTCGATTTGAGCCACTCGGCCCCATCCTGCCTGTACACGTAACCCTGACCCTCAAGCCCTCTAAGCACTTGCCTGATATGATCAGGAGTCAGGTTGCGCTGGCTGAACCATGAATCAAAACGCACCGCAAAATCATCGAGGTCTTTCTTGATAAGCGCCATCAGATACTTAACGCCGTAATCAGAGAAAAACGCGAGATTGCCGGGATATGCCGCTACATGCGTGTCACCGTCCTTTTCCCTTATCCTGCCGGCTATCTCGCCGATATAATGCCCCCTGTATCCGTCTTCCGGGAAATCTATCCTGCGGCCGAAGGCCTCAAGGTAATGATACGCGATAGACCTGCCAAGTAGCTCGATCTGCCTGCCCTCGTCATTGATAAAATATTCCTCGGTAACATCATAGCCGCAAAACCGCATAATTCTCGCCAGCGCGTCACCGACAGCGGCCTGCCTGCCGTGGGCGACTGTTAACGGACCTGTGGGGTTGGCGCTGACAAATTCGATTAACGCCTTTTGGCGGCTCCTGCCCGCGCTCCTTCCGTACTCTGTACCGTTTTTTAGCGCCTCGGACAGCGCCATGTGCAGGAATTTATCGGAAAGACGAAAATTGAGAAAACCCGGTTTTACCACATCAATCCCGGCGACCAGCCCGATTATCCCGTCCTCCGTGAGCTTCTCAAGGATAAACTCACGCAGTTTTTCCCCGCAAACGACCGGGTTCATCTTCACGATTTTTGACAGCCGGAGGGCTGCATTTGTGGTGAGGTCGCCGTGCGCGCGGTCTTTCGGGACATCCATCCTGACAGGGATATCCGCTCCGTCATTGCCTGAAACAGAGGATACAAGCCTTCGGGAGGCATCGGTAACGATTGCGGTTATTTTTTCTTCAAAATCGATTCGTGACATTTAGGAAATGACAAAACCTCTCTGGGCGCTTCCCTCCAAAGACGCTCAAGGTCATAGAATTTACGCGTCTCGTGGTAAAATATGTGGGTTACCACATCGAAGTGGTCCAGGACGATCCACAGGCTTTCCTCTTTGCCCTCGGTGTGGGAAACCCTGATGCCGATACGCCCCAGTCCTTCTTCGATCGCCTCGGATATTGTCCTGGCCCTCCGGGTGGATTCGGCGCCCGCTATAACGAAGTAGTCACAGAAACCCGATGACATTCTCATATCAAGTATGACAATGTCATCGGCCTTCTTTTCGTGGGCTATATTGCCTATAAGTAGGGCTTTTTCCCTGGGATCTATTAGTTTCTCACCCTTCAGCGCCGGTTTTTTCCGGCTCCTTACGTTACAGGCTCTATCCTGCGTAAACCGGAAACCGGATATAACTTATGGATAAGTGCTTATTTAAGTTTCGCGGCCGTTTCCTTAGAGACAACCTTCCAGCATTCATGGGTGCCGCTCGGGGATTTGGCAACGGCAAAGTTCCTGCCGCTCTTTTCTACAAGCCTGACTTCGGTTGTCTTGAATTTCTTCTTTGTTTTCACATCATAGAATTCCATTTCCATATCATTACCTCCTTGTGTAATTTTCGTTTATTACGTTACAATTGTAACATAGTGTATCATAAAGACTGCCATTTTTCAAGGGCTCAGGCGAATAAACCGCCTAATCACATCGCGGGCCACACGCGTAAAGGCGCTTTTTTTCGATATACTCCCTTACCGCACCGGGGACCAGACGGCTGATGGGCCTGTTAAGCCTGACCAGTTCGCGTATGCGTGATGATGATATGTCAAGGCCCGGGGCCTTTATTATCCTGATATTGCGGTTGTTTTTAACGCATGCCGAACCGGGCCGCCTGAATGCCGCAAAGTCGGCAAGCCTCATGGCATCATCAACGCCCTTCCACGAATCCATGCCTTCCAGCGAGTCGGTTCCTATTATAAAATGAATACGGGCGCCGGAGCCGAATCTCTTCCTGAAATATTTAAGTGTCTCTATCGAATAGGATTTTTTCTTCTGTTTGACCTCGAAAAGACAGATGCGGAATTTACGGTTCTTTCTTATGGCGGCCCTTACCATAGCCACGCGGTCCCCGGGACCGGCGAAATCGTCGACCCTTTTGTGCGGAGGCATATACACGGGGATGAAGTAAAGCATGTCGAGCCCGAGGCGTTCGACGGCGAGCCGGGCAATATGCATATGCCCGAGGTGTATGGGATTAAAAGTACCCCCGAGAATACCTATACGCCTCACAAGCTTCAAAATACCTCCCGCAGGCGCTGCCCTGCCGTGCGCGCGGCCCTTACTGCCTTATCTGGCCGCTCCCGAGGATCACATATTTATACGAGGTGAGCTCTCTCAATCCCATGGGCCCGCGGGCGTGTATCTTGTCGGTCGATATGCCCATCTCGGCGCCCATGCCGAACTGGTTGCCGTCGGTAAACCGGGTCGAGGCGTTGACGTAAACGCACGCCGAATCGACTTCCCGGATAAACCTCATGGCATTGTCATAATTTTCGGTCACAATCGCGTCAGAGTGCATGGACCCGTATTTCCGGATATGCCCTATGGCCTCATCGATTGATTTCACCACCCTGACAGCCAGTATAAGATCCAGGTACTCCTCATACCAGTCTGATTCCGCGGCGCGTTCAGCATCCCTTACTATTTTCCTCGTGAGCCCGCACCCGCGGATTTCGCACCCCGCCTCTTTCAGCCTTTCGGCCAGCGACGGCAAAAACCGCGCCGCCACGTCATCATGCACAAGCAGAGTCTCCATGGCATTGCACACCCCGGGCCTCTGGACCTTCGCGTTAAACGCTATCCGCTCGGCTATGTTAAGGTCGGCGAACTCGTCCACATAAACATGGCATACGCCTTTATAATGTTTAATTACCGGCACCTTCGCCTTTTTTACAACCTCTTTTATGAGAGACTCCCCGCCGCGGGGGATAACCAGATCCACAATTCCGGTCAGTCCCAGCAGATAATCAACCGCTTTTCTGTCCGTGCTCTCCACAATATTAATTCCGGAAGCGGGCATGCCGTTCTTCTCACCCGCCGCGCGCAGGATATCGAAAATTGCCTTGTTAGAATTTATGGCTTCGCTGCCGCCGCGCAGTATGGTTACGTTTCCGCTCTTAAGGCAGAGGCCGATACAATCGGCAGTCACGTTCGGCCTGGCCTCATATATAACAGCTATTACGCCTATCGGCACGCGCATTTTGCCTATCAAGAGCCCGTTCGGACGCCTGTCAAAATCGTCTATCTCACCCACGCAGTCTTTAAGGTCCATGATCTCCTCAAGCCCTTTGGCCATGCCTTCCACCCTTTCCGCGTTCAGGCTAAGCCTGTCAATGATGGAGCCGGACCTCCCCTTCCTCCGCATGGCCGACAAATCACGTGCGTTGGCCTTCAGGATAGTCCGCCTGCCCCTGCGCAGCGCACTGGCCATGGCGCCGAGTATCGCGTTCTTTGTTTCCGTAGGCAAAAGCGCCATCCCTGATTCCGCGGACTTTGCCGCGCGGGCCATCCCTAAAACATTCTCCCTTAAAGCCATGATCTCTGACCTCCGCTTTATTCCCTTATAAAAAGATTATCCCTGTGAATCACTTCATCATGATCTTTGTAACCCAAAATCGTCTCTATCTGGCCGGTTTTAACGCCCTTTATCCGCTTTATTTCATCCGAAGAATAATTGGTAATGCCCCTGGCAAAACCGGACCCGTCTTTGGCGCACACATCGATGATATCGCCTGCCCTGAATTCGCCGGCCACGCACACAATGCCCGCGGACAGAAGGCTCTTATGCTTATCGATAACGGCCGAGCGCGCGCCGTCATCGACCCGGACCTCGCCTTTGGCCTTTGACCCGAAACCGATCCACCGCTTCCTGGCGGTAGCGTTCGTTGTTTTGGCCTTAAAGAATGTAAAACACCCGCTGCCCTTTATGACCTCATTTATCACGCCTTCGCGTTTGCCGTTGGCGATGTAGCAGTCTATGCCTGCCCTCACAGCGCATTCCGCGGCCATGAGCTTTGTGCGCATGCCGCCTGTGCCGGCTCCCGAGACTGCCGCTTTACCGCATGCCCTGCCAGACGCCAGCTCATGCACGTCTGCCGAAAGATCCGCAATCTCGCGCACGACACGGCCGTCGGCGCCGAGCAAACCGTCAACGTTTGTCAGTAAGATAAGCGTATCCGCGCCTATGGAATCGGCCACCAGGTACGAGATCCTGTCATTGTCGCCGCACTTGATCTCCTCGGTTGAGATCGTGTCGTTCTCGTTCACCACAGGCACCACCCCGCGCTTCAGCAGTGTGCCGATGGTGTAGCGTATATTGAGGAACCTGCGCCTGTCATCAAAATCATCCTGGGTAATAAGTATCTGCCCGGTCAGGCGGCCGTATTTTCTGAAATACTTGTTGTAGGTATCCATGAGACGGGTCTGGCCTATCGCGGCTATAGACTGTAATTCAGCGAGATCAGCCGGTCTTTTTTTGATATTCAGAAGACTCATGCCGGCCGCGATGGCCCCTGAAGAGACAAGTATCACTTCCACGCCTGATTTTAAAAGCCGCGAAACCTCGCGTGTAATCCCGCGCACCGCGTCATCATCAAGCCGGCCGCTTCCGTCGGTCAGAACGGCGCTGCCTATTTTGAGCACTATTCTCTTCATGCTACTCACCCTCCCCTTCTACGGCGCGGGCCATTTCAAATACATGGTCAAGTAAATCCCCGATACCCTCCCCGGTTACAGCCGAAACCGGGAATACCTTTATACCTTTTAAGCGTCCCTCCAGCCGCACGGCTGCTTCGCGGCCTTCGGGCACGTCTATCTTATTGAGCGCAATGACCCTGGGCTTTTCCGCGACGCCGTGACCGTAAAGGCCCAGTTCGTCCTCTATGGTCTTTATGTCGCTAAGCGGGTCAGGCCTTTCCGCCATGCTGACATCGGTCATATGGATGAGAATCCGCGTCCTCTCGATATGCTTAAGAAATCTGTCCCCAAGCCCGCGGCCCTCATGCGCGCCTTCCATGAGCCCCGGCATATCGGCGAACGTCAGGGTATCATCGCGGCGGCGCACAATGCCGAGTATCGGGACCTTTGTCGTAAACGGATAGCCCGCGATCTTCGATTTCGCGCTGGATACCCGTGAGATAAAGGTCGATTTGCCGGCGTTGGGGTACCCTATTATGCCGACATCCGCGATCAGCTTAAGCTCAAATATCAGTTCCTTCTCTTCGCCCGGCATGCCGGGCGTGCCTTCGCGCCTCCTTACGTTGCCCCTGCCGCCCGATCCGCCCTTTGCTATTATAACGCTATCGCCGTTATTTACAAGATCTCGCAGCGCAAAAGACGTTACCGCGTCCCTGATCACAGTGCCGCACGGCACTAATATTACGGAGTCAGAACCCCTGCGTCCGGTCTTATTGTTTGACCGCCCGTGATGACCCCTTTCGGCCTTGAAATGCTGGTTATAGTGATAATCGAGAAGTGTGTGTATGCACTTGGATGCTGTTATGACTATGTCGCCGCCGTCTCCGCCGTTTCCGCCGTCAGGCCTGCCGTACTTTTTGCCCTTCTGGCGCTCATAACTCGTACAGCCGCTACCGCCGGATCCGGCCTTGACAAAGACCCTGGCAGAATCTATAAACATGTTAAGATGGGATGATGCTGACTGTTTTTTTTCCGGAGAATTGAACGAAACCGTTTATCTTGGCGAACAGCGTATTATCGCGCCCTATGCCCACATTGAGGCCGGGTTTAAACGGCGTGCCTTTTTGACGGACGATTATGCTGCCGGCCGAAACCAGTTGGCCCCCGAATCTTTTCACCCCGAGCCTCTGGGCATTGGAATCGCGGCCGTTCTTACTGGCTCCGAGTCCTTTTTTATGTGCCATAGCGGTTCTCCTTATTCGGGTATGTGCATTTCCGTGACCTTGAGTGTTGTCAGGTCCTGCCTATGCCCTATCTTGCGCCTGTAGCTTTTACGCCGTTTGTATTTAAAGGCAATAACCTTTTTGGCCCTGTTCAGTGATACAACCTCGCATTCAACCGAAGCGCCTTTTACATACGGTTTCCCTACATGGCATTTCGCGCCTTTTTTCGCGAAAATAACCTCATTGAACTTTGCCGAACTGCCTTCTTTCCTGGCAAGCCTGTTCACGGTGAAAGTCGACCCTTTTTCCACCCTTTCCTGCCTGCCTGCGATATCCAGAATAGCGTACATCTTATATATTCTCCTTATTTAAGTATGAGCGTTTGGTAAACGGGTCAATATATATACCATGATATAAGTCCTGTGTCAAGCTAAAATCTATCTGTTCCAGCTGACTATTTCAAGGCCTTCGCTTACGACTTCGCTCGCGGTAACTTTGAAATATGTCATGGCCACATCATCATGCGCGTTAACGAACAGATCTCCTCCTGACACAACCGCCCCAAGCACTACCGCTGTACCCCCGTTAGAATTTATCTTCACCTGAGTGGTGGAATATACAATATTTCCTTCTTCAGTATTAAAAAGCCCGTACAGTTTGGCTAAGCCTGTACATAAGAAAATCGGGAAACGGTTTCCCGCGTCCTGCGTCTGTGTGCATGAATTGTTATTATTTATAGTAATTTTCCCGGCAGCCACAAAGCCCCCGGTTATACGGCAGGTGTTCTTGAACGTCACGTCGCCATTTACATACGTTAGGCCGGCAGTGCCGCCGGTTATGTTAGCTCCGTTAAATGTCTTGCCTCCTGAATAGTATGTCCCGGAGGACTGGGCCACGCCTTTCAGGTACGCGAAATCGAAGACAGGCGTAGTAACCATGGGTTTGTTCGGCCCTGAATTAGCCGTATCAGCAATGGATGAATGTATGGCAGTATATGTCGACCCGCTGCAGGTCGCCTTCCCGCTCTGGCCGCCATAGGCCTGTATCACCACGTCATCCAGCGACATATTGCCATTCGCGTGTATATTGCCTTTAATGGTCACATCTCCGTGGACAGTCTTTATGTCAACATCGCCGCCCGTGGCCAGGGAATACTCAAGGGCTTCGGGATATCTGCTTTTAACCTCTATGGCAGCGGTCCTTTCCGCGCTCTGGACTACACCTGCTGACGAGAGAATAACACGCCCGCCCGATTGTATCACAGTAACATCATATGTCCCGCCGGCAAGGTTTGTCAGGGGAAAATTTGACGCAGTGTCTTTTGCCGAAAAACCGTTGTTAATGAGCACAACAATAGCCTCGCTGAGGCCGGCCTCCGCCAGATACTGCGCCTGCGTGGAATATTTGAGGCGCCTCACGAAATGCGAATCCTGCGCCACAATGCTCGATATGTACAGCCCGATCATAAGCGCAACCGTCGAAAGCCCGATAACCGTTATAAGGATAAGCCCTTTCTGTCCTTTAATTTTAAATCCCGCCATTTTACAGCCCCGTATTCCTGGGTTCGATATCAGCCGTCATGGAACTTTCGTAGCGTGTGCCTCTGAAAAAGTCGTACACCGTAACCGTAAATTCATACGTCCTTCGAAGAGTATTCCCGTCAACCGTCAGCCCCACGATGCCGTAATCGCTTTTTTTCGTAAAATAACAGCTTATCTCGCAAATCTTCACATCGCCCGGCCAGTCTATCTCAACGTTGTCGATTGAAGGCAGATTCGCGTACGGTGTGGAAGACGTCATGGTAGCCCTGAACTGGATGTATCGTTTCCCGTCGCAGGCAACCGGCACGCTGCCGCCGTTGGACACGGAAAGCCACCCTGTCGCGTCAGTCATGTCTTCCAGATCCCCGGCCCTGACCTCCATGGTTATGGCGGTCCCTATCGGAGTTGTGGGTTCCCAGCTGATAGTGCCATATTCCGGAAGGCTCGCGCCGTCAACCTTAGTGTCATACACGTTTGATGTGACTGTGCCGACATTGGGCCACTGTTCACCCGTATCAGCAGCAAATATGCAGGGTGAGGCCGTGTAATTTATCCAGTCAGACGCCGCGGCATCGGCGGCATTGCTTGATGAATCATCGTTCGGGTCATTATCATAATAAGAATTTACCCCGGCCGATGCCTTCCAGTACCTGAAATTTGCGGAAGTGGTATAGAACGTAACAAGATAATCCTTATCATCCTCAAGAGTGAACTCAACCCAGTCTGACCATTGTTCTCCCCCGGCAGGGACTGTCACTGACGCGGCCCCGCCGAATAAAAGCTGTACAGGTATCCCGGCTGCATCCTCGCCGGAAGCTGCCGATCTTTCCGCGAACCAGGCCGCGCTTATGACAAAATCAGCCGTAGTCCCTGCCTGGAATTTGACGCGTATTTTCTTCTCATTCGCGTCGCGGTCGATAAAATCATTACCCGTAGAGCCGCTGAGCACGTTCCGAACGGCATAATTATCGAGCGAAGGCTGGCCGCCTTCAGAGGGATAATCCTGGCTGAGCTCGGATGTCTGGGCCGCAGCATCCCAGAATGTGGTGCTTAAGTCATCCGCTCCCGCAAGCGCGACATGCGGGTCAGTCCCGGTGAGAAGCGTATTACTGCGCACCGACGCGTTCCAGTTGGCCTCCCTCCAGAGATCATAATAAAGCGTAAAAGTCACGGAATCCCCGATGCCGGCAGCGCTGTATTCGGAGTAATAATTGCCGCTCCATCCCGGCGCGTAAATGTTTGTCGTGCCTATGCCCGTATAGTACTCCGCCTCCAGAAGGCATCCGCTGGGGTTAATCGAAATCGTGTCTATGCCGAAACTGAAGCCGCCTGACATGCTGTTTTTACCGGTCGCCGAAAAAGTAAACGCGTGATCGCCGGAGGCGAGCTTTATGCTTCCCATCTTAATGTTATCGCTTCTTTCCGTTGTTCCGCTGTAAAGATCGACGCCCTGGTCGCTGGACGCGATGGCCAGGCCCACAAGATTCTTGAATATCACTCTGGTAGACGCATTGGCGCTGTTCTGGGCAGCCGACCCGTCGCCGGTCGCTACCACGGACGCGAGCTGCGCCTCCCTGTCCGCGGTAACCGTAAGGACACTGTTATTACCGGTAAACACGGTCCGCCGGAGCTCGAGATCTCCGGAACCAGGGGGATTCTCAAAAACATGATAAATGACGGTAGTATCCCAGAATATGGTGCCGTCCGGGTTCAGCGCGTAGAAGCCGTTCGCGTCCTTGGTCGCCATGGGAAAACCTATGGCAGAATAATCGGATTCGCCCGCTACCTTATACAGGCTTATGTATGAAGTGCTTGAGAGCCTCATCTCCTCCCTCAACTTCTCCACCGCCATTTCCAGATTTGACCTGAGCTCTATTTCCATGCGCTGGACGGCCCAGTTCCTGTGCGCGAAATACCACATGGAAAAAAGCGACGTCGCCACGACGATCCCGGCTATCGTGCCTACCAGAAGTTCCGGCAGCGTCATTCCTGTATTCGCGTTTGATCTCTTCATATCATCAGTTTGTATTGGCGTAAACCGTTGTAACCGTTATAGCCGCAGTGTTCATCCATGTCCTTCTGTATTTATACGCAACAACCACATCGACTTTTATAAGGCGCGCCTTGCCGCCGTAATTTGAGGTAACGGTCGTCGTGCGCTTGTATTCGCCTTCCGGGTCTGATCCCCCGGACGCGTCAACCACAGTATCTGTTTCCTCCAGGTCGGGCAGGTCAGTCACCTCACCGGCATCCACCATGCTGCGGGCCAGTTCAAGCCTGTTTTTAGCGAGATTAACGGCCGTATAGGAAAGGGCTGTCTTTTTCGACAGCTCAAAGGCCTGCGCGAAAAGGCCAAGCGTGGCCACAAACACCAGCGACATTATCAGCGCCGCGATCAGGACTTCGGGGATGGTAAACGCCCTTTTCGTCATATAATGCGTATATCCTCTGCGTGGAGGGTCGCGTCTTTGTACAGTTTTATTTCCTTGCGGCATTTACGCCTGAGCGGCAGCAGCAGTTCTTTCTCGTTGGCCATTATATAGTCGTAGACTTCAGGGTGCACCCACACGTCGAGGTGCCTTGCTTTGTTATCATGAGAGTCGGCCTCGATTTTCCTCATGATCTGGAGGGCCACTGTTGTCTCTTTCTTTACCAGGCCGCGGCCGTGGCAATAGGGGCACTCTCTGTACATGGTGCTTTCAAGGCTGCGGCGCATGCGCTGCCGCGTCATTTCCACGACGCCGAACTGCGATATGCTTAAGATTTTAAATCTGGCCTTATCCCTTCTGAGCGCCTGTTCAAGCGCCTGCTGCACCCTCAGCCGGTGGTCCCTGACACGCATGTCGATAAAGTCTATGATAAGGATGCCTCCGATATCACGAAGGCGTATCTGGCGCGCTATTTCCCTGGCCGCCTCCATATTGGTGCGGAACACCGTATCCTCGGCGTCCCTGCGCCCGATAAATTTTTCCGTATTGACGTCTATGGCGACCATGCCCTCGGTCTGCTCTATCACAATCGAACCGCCGCTTTTCAGATGGATCTTCTTATGAAAGATCTTTTCTATTTCTTTCTCTATGCCGTATTTTTCGAATATGGGCACGCGTTCATTATGGAATTTCAGCTTCTTTTTCAGGCTCGGCAGAAAGATATTGAGGAATCTCACTATGTTTTTGTACGCGCCTTTTGAGTCGACCACAACCTCATCTACGGCCTCGGTAAACTCATCCCTTATGATCCGCATGATAAGGCCGTATTCCTCATAAAGCACAACTGGCGCCTTAACCCTGCGGCCTGAGTGCGATATGCGCGACCATAATCTTGTCAGGTACCTTATCTCACGGCGCAGATCATTATCCGACATGCCCTTGGCCGCCGTTCTCACGATCAGCCCGATGCCGTCCGGGAGATGAAATTCTCGCACAATATCCCTTATCCTGTTCCTTTCGGCGATCTCGCTGATCCTTTTGGATATGCCGATACCCCCGTCAAACGGCGTAAGCACGAGAAACCGGCCTGGGATACTCAGGTGGGTCGTAATGCGCGGGCCCTTCGTGCCCATCGGCTCTTTCGTGACCTGCACAAGAAGCTCCTGCTGCTGTTTGACAAGATTGGTTATTTCGGAATACCTCTTGCCCTTGCCTCTCGGCTTGTCGTTATCCATCACAAAATCATCACGGTCATCCGGAGTCATGGGTGTCTGATGTATATCATCGACGTACAGAAACCCGTTTTTCCCGGTTCCGATATTCACAAAAGCCGCCCCTATGCCGGGGATTACGGACTCGACGACCCCCTTGTAAACATTGCCGAACAGTGTTTCGCTGTCAGATCTCTCCACATAAAACTCCTCAAGCTTGCCGTTCTCAAGCACGGCCACCCTGTCCTCGCATATCCCGACGTTTATCACTATCCTCTTTGATACCTTGTCCATATCCTGCCTTTCGATTTGCTAGGCCTTTTCGGCCTTTATAATTTTTACGCCTTCGGGCAATGTTTCATTCATTGCCGACATAAAACCCGCCGGTTCCACGTCCGCGTCCAGATAAAACCTCGCGCCCTCGCAATCGCTCTCGAGCCCCAGTTTCAAAGCCCGGTTAAGGCTCATCTTGATCCTCGGGCTGAACCCGCGGGTCACGGTCGCGGGCAGCATCGCCCGCCTCAACGCCCGCTGAAACAGGCGCATCAGATCGAGATGCGATATGTATTTCATGTCATGCATCTTGACAAACACAGCGGTTATTGAGCCCATTTGAGATATCCTCCGGGCGCCCCGGGGTTTGACATTAGTCGCGCTTTTTCCTGAAATCCAGCCATGCCTTGGAATCGTCGCCAGTCGCGGCCGCGGGCTGATCCTGTTTTTTGATGGGCAGCGCGCGATCGACATACGGCTCACCCACCTGCACGAATATTTCAGGCGTATTGGAACGCCGTTTTATCATGTTCGTCAACTCCTTAACATCGTTCACGATATACACGGTTATGAAAAACACGAGCTCGGTCTTCGTCTTCTGCTCTGTCTCGTACTTAAAAGCATGCCCGATAAACGGCACGTCTCCGAGAAGGTCCCCCAGAACAGGAAATTTCTTTACCCCGGAGGTCAGGTCATCCTTTATAAGCCCGCCGATAAATATCGTATCTCCGTGTCTTATCATCACTTCGGTTTCCGCCTCACGGGTTGAAAATATCGGGAGAGTAAAATCGTTTGTCAGCTGCTGAAACCCCACGATATGCTTGATTTCAGGCTTCAGCTTCACCACGATCTCACCGTCCTCGTTAACACTGGGCGTGACCAAGAGCCTCACGCCTATCTCTTTTTCCTTATATTCATAGGTGATATCTTTTGTTTCCTCGTCTTTCTCCAGTTTGCTCAAATAGTAATACACCCTTCCCACAAAGATCTTTGCTTCCTTGTTGTTTAGCGTAGTGATCCTGGGATTGGATACGATCTGCGTATTCCTCCTCTGCTTAAGGTAATCGATAATAGCCGAGAATTGCGAGAAATCCAGCGTGCCGTACGTAAAAGCGGAAGTGTCCACAAACGGAAAAGCCCTTGTGGCCGCGTCCTCCGACAGCGCGGTGCTGGCCGGATAATCCCCGGGCGCAGTTGTTTCGGTGGCGCCGCCTGACCCTATGGTCGTCGTCATGCCGCCCGTTGTGCCTGTAGGAAAGTACCTGCGTATCACTTCGGACTTAAGCCCCCAGTCAGCCGCCATCGAGTCAAAAGGAAGGGTGGTAGGCCTGCTGGCCCCGGAAATCGCGATCCTTAAGTTCCAGTCAATGCCCATATTTTCGGCCTTCTCGAGCTCTGTCTCGATAATTTTGGCCTCTATCATAATCTGGGGCGTTCTCCTGTCAAGTTCACGCATGATCTGCTTGACCTGGTAAATATTAGCGGGTACGTCGGTTATAACCACTGTATTCGTCCGTCCATCGGCCGTTATGCGCCCCCTCTCGGTCAGCATGTCCTTCACGGAATCAAGGATTTCGGCGGCATCGGCATAATTCAACTTAACAACTTCGGTTGTAAGCTCCTCGAGCCTCAGGCTGTCTATGCTGGCGACACGTATTATATCGCCCTCTTTCTCATACGCCAGTCCGTAATTCCGGACAATTAGGTCAAGTGCGGTCTGCCATGGTTTGTCCGTGAGCTTAAGCGTCACGGCGCCGGTCACATCAGGGGCAGGCACGATATCCACACCGCTCACTTCCGAAAGATAATTAAGCACGGCCCTGATGTCGGCATCCTTAAAGTTTACCGTGATGTTGCCTGACTTAATAGCGTCTGATTTATCGCTGTCAGGAAGGGGATCCTGGACTTTTGACACGGCCGGCGTAACAGCCGTCTGAGCATAGCACGGCATACACACAATTGATATTATAAGCGTTATCGCCGCTATCTTTTTAAGCACGTTAATCCTCCTTTACTCGTAAAGCTTTATGGTATAATCCTTTTCACCTGAACTCAATATCACGCTGTCATCCCTAATATCCTTAACCACTATATCGCCGAATTTATCGCCTTTTCTGAAAATCTCGCCGTTCAGGATCACGACCCTTTGCCCCCCTACGCTCGCCACCCCCTCAAAGCTTACATCGCCTATATGCGCCACATCGCCCGTATCAACACGGCCGGCCGCGCTGCCCGATAGCGGAACAAACGGATCCCTCTCTCCGGAGGCGTTATATGCGCTCCCCTTCTCGGCCGCGTGAACGAAAAACACTGACGCGGAAATTATCAGTACCGCTAATATCAGCCCTGTCTTACGTTTCATATATACAATCACTCCACCGAAATGTAGGCGTTAATCACCAGCCGCACATTATGACTTCTCGCGTCCCTATTATTGGTCCTTATGCTCATCTCCGAGACATCAATGAATCTCGCGCTGTTTTCGAGCCTGTTCAGCATTAAACCGAGCTGGTGATAGCCGCACTGTGCATCTACTACTATGGACACCGTTTTATAAGGTTTTTTTTCATCCTTTTCCGCGTCCGGCCGCCCCCCCCTGCCCCGCGATTCGATGGGGTCTATTTTTATTATTTTGACTCCTGTTTCCCTGGCTATATTTGACAATTCGGAAAGCAGAATCGGAACTTCCTTATCCGATGAAAGGCTTTCCTTTTCGGCATCATAGATAGATTTCGCGTCGGCCAGGCGCTTTTCGATCAATTCTTTCCGGGACAGTTCATTCTCTGTTTTCGTGATCCCGTCAATTAAATCGCGACTCTCGCCTCCGAGGACACCCAACCTTGCCATAGACGGTCCGAAAAGCAGAAGAAAATAAAGAACAAGCACAAGCGCGGTAACGGCGCCGCCTACTGCAAGAATCTGGCTTTTCTCATCCCTGATATTAATTTTCGCCAGAAACGCCTTCACCTCATCCGCTACAGGGGTCATTCTTTCTCCTTGATCCTGAAAGGGCATACAAGCCTGAACTGCATAACCTCACGATTCTCAAACATGCTGCTCGTTATGTCCTCAAGCTCCGCATCCATGAAATATAGCGAAAAAGTTTTGTTCATCTCCAGATTATGTATAAAGTCCCTCACCGAAACAGTGGCATCATCCGCTGAGCCGGCCGCGTATCCTTCCATGAACAGCGACTGTCGCGAATCCTTTGTGCCGCATGACAGCTCATACAGCCAGATATTCGGCATTATCGAGTTACTGATCCCGCTCATTATTTCCGACCATGGCAGGCGTTTCCCGTAAAGGTCGCGGATCGCTCCGGAGCGGCCCTCAAAATACGACAACTCTTCCTTAATCTTGTCCAACCCGGCTTTTTGCGATGCGAGGCCTTCTGACTTCTCCTTGAGCCGGCTGACCTGAGCGGATTTAGCGCGCACGGATAACCAGATAAATAACTGCAATACAACCAGGACAGCGGCAATGCCGACGGCTATCGGGATAATCGGGATTTCAGGCAGATCCAGCCTCGACCTCTTCACCCTCTGTTCTTCTGGCAGCAGATTCAGCTCAATCATAACATTTAAGCCTTTAGTTGTCCTGTCTCAGGATAAGCCCGCACGCCACGGCGAGGGACGGTAACGCGCCCTCCATGGAGTCCCTATCCAAGCCTTCCGCTAAATGAAACCCGTTAAGAGGGTTCCATACAACCGGCTTAATACCGATTGTTTCCTCGAAATACTCGCAGACACTATCACAAGAGGCCAGTCCGCCCGCGAGGTACAGCCTGTTAATCGACCCGCCGTACTGGTTCTCATAGTACCCCAACGAGAGACGTATCTCATCGCCCAGTTTGGACAGAATACGCTTGGCGCTTTCTTTCATTTCACTGCCTTTGGCCTGTGTGTCAAACGGTTTATCAAATACTGTGTCAGGGTCAATGCCGAGCTGGCTCGCGATCGACTGCGCGACAAATGCCCCGCCGATCTGGATATCGCGCGTAAAATACGGCGAGTCGCCCCTGGCAACGATTATGTTCGTGTAGGTGTGCCCCAGATTAATGACAGCGATATTCTCGCTTTCCTGCGGCTTTTCATCCGAA
>JBDRBZ010000183.1:0-4135 GCA_043822175.1 Candidatus Omnitrophota bacterium | reverse complement strand
ACGTCAGAGTAGCAATTCTCGAAAAGCTAGAGGAGAAAGGCCTCGGCCATGTGGCGCAACGGTTCTACAGTGACTTCGCGCCTTTTGAGGACGCGGTTTATCAACCTGACAGGTCGGTTTTGCTACATTCGTCATTGCCGGTGGCCCTGCTGGGTATGGGCGCGATGGCCATGACCAGCTTCATGACCCACTGGATAATCGTGCTGCCCATAGTCATAGCCAGCTTGACCATCCATGAATTCGCGCACGCGCTTATGGCGTATATGGAAGGGGATAACACGGCGTATGTTCAGGGGCGGCTGACGTTGAATCCTTTCGCGCACATCTCGGTCATCGGGACGATAATCATGCCTCTATTATGCGGATTTGGCTGGGCAAAGCCGGTGCCGATCGATCTTTCGAAGATGAGTAGTCAGGGAGTTGTGAACACCTCGCTTGCGGGTCCGATGTCAAATGTGATGCTTGCCCTTATTCTTACGGTAGCTTTCAATATCATTACGCCTGTCCCGAATTCCATGCTCGGCCTTTACCTCGTGCTTGGCATTTATTTTAATGTGCTCTTTGCGGTATTCAATCTCCTGCCACTGCCGCCTTTGGACGGCTCGAAAATCCTTGTATTCATTTCCACGGATGACCCTAACGAGGCTTATCAAAGGTTAGAGAGATTCGGAACGGGCATCCTGATCGTCGGGCTCGTAACGGGCCTGATAGGGCTGATAGTATTTCCGTTTATAAAGTTTTATTTCGTGCTGGCCGGGCTGCCGTATATATTCGGCGGATGTGGTCCGATGTATTGGCGTGAGCTGCTTGCGCGCCTCAGGGCCAAAGAGGTGCAGGATGAAAAAGACGCCGAAAGAGTAGCGGATGAAATAGAAGACAGCGTTGAGGATATGGGTGAGAAGCTTGATGAGCTGGCAGAAGAGATTATAGAAGAGGACGAGCGTTTGTCTGAAAGCGGAGACGAAGACGGGTTAGAGTCTGAAGTATCGGAGGCGCAGGCCCATGACATAAAAGCAGTTACGATACGGGCGCTTACAGAATATATCAAATCTTCCTGCAAGAACAGGGATTTCGAGAAAGCGGCATTGCTTGTAGCTGGCGCGCTGCAGAAGCAAGTGTTAAAGCAGGATACAGCGGATGTTGTTAAAAAGTTTATGGAAAGAGGCGAAATCAGGGATAAACTCCGACTCGTATACGATAAGACGGCCGCCGAGATTGACGAGCACGAGCCGGAAGGTAAAGATGTAGGGCCCTCAGGCGGCGCTACTCAGGCACAGCAGAACTGGCTTAGGCAAAAGCTTGACGCGGTAAGCAATCATTTGGGGCATGGCCCTCACGGGCATCCCCATGTGCACATGCTTATAGCGGGTGTACTTGTGTCGTTGTATTTAATCGGTAAATACGCGTTTGGGTGGGATATCGGGCAACTGGGCTTAGTTATGTCGCTTATCCTCGCGACCCGCGATGTCTCCGGCAAAGCGCCTGAGCCGGACGTCGATGATGCCGCCGGAGGCGCGGACGGCGCAACCGATGGCGCGGACGGCGGCGTGCCGGATTACGTGGCAAAGTATACCAATGACCTGGATGAGTTGGCTTCGCGCAGGGCGCTGGACGATACCTATTATATGAGCGACAAGGTATCGCAGTTAAACAACGGACTGCTCAATGTGGACGCAAATAACAGCATGCTTATCGGGGACCCTGTGGCGTGCCAGGGGCTTATAGAGGCGTGTGTGGTGAGGAAGGCAGAGTTCTCAAATCTGAGGCGCGCGCGGTTTTTCGAGCTTAACGGCGGCCGTTTCGCGGACAGCCTGGCGATACCCGCGGTGCTGGAGAAGGAACTGAAGAAGCTCTCGGAGGGGCTCGAGGCAGTGGCCGGGACAAAGGGCGTATCGCGCGTAATTCTTGTCATAAATTTCCAGGACATATACGCCATGACGAGGATGAAGGGCGGCATGACCGCGACGATATCCAACCAGTTGAAGCAGGTGCTGGAGAGCGAGAATGTGTCGGTTATAATCGCGGCTGATCCGATACTGTATAAGGAGAAGCTGGCCAGGGAGAAGCGGCTTGAGGCGAGGTTCCAGGTGATAGACCTGAGGGCTCCGCCCGAGTACGCGCTTTTGGATATTGCGAGGAATTTTAAGCGGAAGATCAGTACGGCCTATGCCGGGCTGATTCCTGCGGGGATAGATGTGACAATTAAGCGTGATACGATAAAGGGTGCGCTGCGGCTCAGCGGGAAGTATTATACGGACGGTTTATCGGTGAATAAGCTGCAGGAGATACTGGACAGGATTATAACGGAGACGTTTACGTTTGCCGGTACCGGGGGCGCGTATTTAAGGGACATCCGCGGGCGGATACTGAAGACCGGCTCGCGGCTTGCGGCGGCAGTGAGGGATGGGGGACAGGAGGAAGAAGTAGAGTTTTTAGAGAATACGCTTGACCGTCTTCTTGCTGAAGAAGAGGGTGCCAGCGCCAGGCTTAAGGCGCATGAAGAGTTCATGAAGGCTATAACTGAAACAGGCAAGTGGGAGATCACGGTAAAGGATATCGCGAATAAGATATCAGAGGAGCGCGGGATCCCAGTGTATGAGATGCTGGCGACCGAGGATGATCTGCTGAAGGGGTATGAGGGTGCGCGGGGCGGCATGCTCATAGGGCAGGACCGTGTAGTGAGTGACAGTTACGCGGCGTTCTGCCGGAGGCGGGAATTTGGCGGGACGAAGCAGCCCATAGGGATATTTTTATTGGTAGGGCCGACAGGGGTGGGGAAGACCGAGTTCGCGAGGTCAGTTGCGCGGTACATGTTCGGGTCAGAGGACGCAATGGCGCGTGTGGATATGACCGAGTTCATGAACGATTTTGACCGGGAAAAGCTTATAGGCCCGCCGCCCGGGTACATCGGGTATGAGGAGGGCGGAGTGCTGACCGACCGGGTGCGCCGGCAGCCGTACACGCTGGTGCTGCTGGACGAGATAGAGAAGGCGAACGGCAATGTGAGGGAGCTGTTTTTACAGGTGTTCCAGGAGGGAGAACTGCGTGACGGCAAGGGGCGCGTGGCGCGGTTTGATAATACGATAATCGTGATGACATCCAATCTGGGTTTTAGCGAGATCTGTGAGGCGGAGAAGGCCGAGGCGCAGGCGATAGATGAGCTTGTGAAGGCGCTCAAGCAGGATGTAACCGATTTCAAGGAGTCCAAGAGTGACAGTGAGCTCAAGGCCGATCTTGGGAATCTTAAGAAGCGGCTTGAGGCGATACAGGCGAAGCTTTCGGCAGACGGGATGATGGACGTGAGTTTGTCAGAGGACATTGACGCTATCGGGCGCCTGCTCGGCAGGGAGACGCAGTTTACGGATGACCAGCAGACGCGGGTAACGTTTTTGCAGAAGTTTTATAAGAATGTCGGGGAGTGTTTTGAGAAGTATAAGGTTTTAAATATCGAGAATGTGTACAAGATCATAGCGCTGTTTAAGGATGTGACGATCGAGGGCGGTGATATGGCGGCCGGAGTGGCGAAAGAGGTTGACGGGATATTGGGGCATAAGAAAGAGTACCTGAAGCTCAAGATGATAACGCTGGCGAGCCCGAATGCTCCGGAGTATCAGGCGCTGTATGCCGAATATAAGGAGTTATGCGGCCTTATGGCCGAGCAGGACATAAATGTAAAGATACGTGGCATGCTTAAGTACCTGCGCAGGGGGGTGAGGGACAAGATCATAAAGACGATCCGCGCGGTGTTCACGCCCGAGCAGGTGAACAGGATCGGAGTGGACAATATAATCAGTTTTGATCCGTTGTCAATGGGCGACCTTAGCAGGATTCTCGACATAAAGGTTGAGGCGGTAACCCGGCTGTTAGAGGCCCAGGGGTACGGCAAGCTCAGCATGAGCGAAGAATTGCGGAGTAAAGTGCTGGATGAGGGGTATGACGTGGCAAACGGGGCGCGCCCGCTTGAGCGGTCGCTTAAGAGGACGATACTCGGGCCGCTGTCAGTGGAGATACTGTCGGGCAGGCTTGAGAAGGGCAAGGACGTGGAAGCGTATGAAGATGGCGGCGATGTGAGATTCAGGAGTAAGGAACGCGTCGAAGGAGACCGTGCAGTGCGTTATAAAGACAGGATAGATGC
>JBDRBZ010000182.1:0-7435 GCA_043822175.1 Candidatus Omnitrophota bacterium | reverse complement strand
GTCGAATCGCCGCCGATATCTATTATGGCCGTTGTTTTTCCCGCGCTCCCGTTTACGAGAATAGACTCTGACAGCGCCACGGGTGACACGACTATATCTTCGAGGAGATATCCGGTCTGCTCGACGCACTTTCGCATATTCTTGACAAGCGACAGGTCCGCCGTGACAAGATACACACTGGCCGCGAGTTTTGTCGCGTACAATCCCACGGGATCGCGCACGACTTCGCCTTCATTTATGGAGTAACACCGCACGCATTCATGCATGATCAGCCGGTCTTCGGGCAGCATGACCATGCCTGCCACCTTTTCGCATCTCCTCACATCCCTTGTCCAAATCTGGCGCGGCTTTTTTGAGAGCGCGATCATGCCGTGCGCCTCGGTAACGCCGATGCCCTTTCCGCTGATCGATACCGAAACACGCCGTATGGAGCCATTGATCATTTTCTCGAGCCTGCCGATGAGATCGCACACGTCATTGCGCGCGGCCTCAAAATCCGTTATAGCCCCGGCAGCGATGCCGTTAGACGGTATATTATCGAGCGCCAGCACCTCGGGAGGCTGCCTGAGCGAAACCGCGGAAACACACCCCCTCATCATCTCTGACCCCAGCTCCAGACTTGTTATAATCTTCCTCATAACCGTTCCTGTCTCCGCATTTACTGCTTGGGCCCCAATACAGCCCCGTCAAATCTCAGATCGATATATTTCAGGTTTTCCTTGTCGATGTTAGGGTCTTCAAGCACAGCTTTAAGCTGGCCCATTTTTCTTTCGAGTTCCCCCTGCCCCACCCTTATCTCGATGCCGTTGCGCAGCGTAAACGTCGGATTCCTTGTATTCGACACATCCAGGCCCTGAATACCGATCTTCCCGACCTCGCGCACATTCCCGGCATATCTCAGGAGCGCAAGCCCGAGCCGGAAACGTGACGAATCAAGCCTCTCTCCCACTTCGATCCTCGTCCACAACGGAAAGCCGGTCATGACCGGAAGTTCTCCTTTCACCGCTGTTTCGGGCGAAAGCACTACGCCGTCATCGTCCACAAGATAATAACCGAATGATTTCACATAGGCGGCCGGGACACGGGGCGTCACTTTTATCAATAAGGTATCAGGCATCTTCCTCTCGACAACGGTCTTTTTAAAATCCGGATAATTGCGCATTATCGCGCGGGACAGGCTCGATATGTTTATCTTAAAAATATTCTTCCCGCGAAGCAGCGATATCATCGCCGAATCGGCCAGCGCCGCCCCGGCGCCGCGCCCCCTGGCGCCGTCATTTATTACCACAGACGTGACCCTGAAAAACGGTATGTTAAAAAACGCCGCATTGGCTCCTATCGCAAAGGCGCACAACATCACGAACACTATGATAAACGGTATGCCCTTCCTCGCATATTTCATGACCTTCTCATTCCTTACAAATAAGTCCATTCCCGACCTGCCCTTTTGCGATTTCTTCCTCGCTGTCACTGACAACCTCCTTGGTAAATATTTACTGTTCCATTGCCCTCTGGCGGATATCCCGGCGGATTGCCATGCGCAGGATCTCCCCGCATAAGCCCTCAAAAGACATCCCTGTTACCTGAGCGGCCTTGGGCAAAAGAGACCGCTCTGTCATTCCGGGTATGGTATTAACTTCCAGCACGAAAACATTCCCGCTTTTGTCCAGCCTTATATCCACCCTCGAAAAATCCCTGCATCCTAAAACAGAATGAGCCTTTAGCGCGGCCGCGCCTGCCGAGGCGGCCTGGGCCGCGGGTATTTCCGCGGGCACGATATATTTCGTGTCCCTATCCGTGTACTTCGCGTTATAGTCATATACGTCTTCACGCGGCACTATCTCGACGACCGGAAGAGGTTTCCCGCCGAGAATCCCGACGGTTAATTCCCTCCCTTCGATGAATTTCTCCACAAGAACGGGCCTCCCGTATTTAAAGGCCTTCATGAACGCCATGTCGATTTCTGACTCAGACCTTACCACGGACAGGCCAAAGCTGGAGCCTTCCGCGACAGGTTTTATCACAACCGGCAGACCGAATCCTTTCATCTCACGCGCGGTGATCTCCTTATGAGCGGTAAAATACTCCGGAACCGTTAACCCCTGCGACTCGAATATCCTTCTTGACGCCAGTTTATCGAGCGCAAGGCGCGACGCCTCAGGACCTGATCCTGTATAAGGAATGTCCATTTTTTCGAGGATGCCCTGCACTGTACCGTCCTCGCCGATACCTCCGTGCAGCGTAATAAACACGGTATCGGCGTCGAGACTGTCAAGCTCCCGCCTGTAATTTTCACTTAAACGTATGAGCTTAGCGTCACACCCGATGGAAACGAGCGCCCTGAGCACCGCATCACCCGATTTTAGGCTGATTTCGTGCTCGGCTGACGGCCCCCCGGCAAGCACCCCGACTCTGCCGCATTCTGTCATTCTCATAATATGACGATCTCCGGCTTCAACACAACGTTTACCTTATCCTTCACTGCCCTTTGTATCGATTCTATCAGATTTATCACGTCTTTTGAAGTGGCAAAATTTGTATTTATGATAAAGTTCGCGTGTTTGCGCGACACTTCGGCGCCCCCCATCCTTAACCCTTTCAATCCGCAGAATTCAATTATGGCGCCTGCGCCTGATTCCTGGCCCGCGGGGTTCCTGAACACACAGCCGGCGCTTTTCCTGTCAAGAGGCTGCCTGCGCTTTTTCTCGCTCATGAGCGACTCATACCGCATTATCACCTTTTTTTTGAGCGTTTTTTTAAGCGAGAACTCTGCCTCGAGAACGATGCGGCCGTTAAGGTTGGACGTCCTGTATCCGAATTTAAGGTCTTTTTTCGCGAGAATACTCACACGGCCGTCGGGGCCCATTACCCGCACCTGTTTCACATGGTCTCCTATGTTACCCGCATATCCCGAGTTCATCACCAGAGCCCCCCCGACCGTACCCGGGATACCCGCGAGTCCTTCAAGCCCGCCAAGCGACGCCTTGCAGCAGGCAATAACAAGATGCCCCAGTTTAACCCCTGCGCCCGCCCGCACCCTGTTATTTTCGACGCTTATCGCGGTAAACGCCTGATCCGACAGGCGCACGACAATGCCGTCAAATCCGTCATCCCGGACAAGCAGGTTGCTGCCTGATCCTATTATGAAGATCTTTTTTTTGTTTTTGCCGGAGAATTTTAATATTTTTTTCAGGTCTGCCAAACCGATCGGTTCTGCCCAGAGCCATGCCGGTCCCCCTATGCCAAAGGTGGTATGGCGTGAAAGGCGTTCGCCCGTTATTACCCTGCCTTTTATTTTTAAGATTTCATCGCTCATGCGCTCAATATCCTCCGCGCGCGCCGGACGCCTTCACCCTGCGCACAACGTCTCTGACAATCTGGTTTATATCGCCTGCTCCGAGTATGAGGATAATATCTCCTTTTGCGGCGGCGCGGCCCAGGTATTCGGGTATGTTTGCCTTTTCCATGTTCTGTACCGTGCCATGAACATTGCGCCTTACCCCTTCCAATATACCGTCCACCCCGCAGCCCATCGCCTTTGACTCATGCGCCGCGTAAACATCGGTCAGTACCACCTCATCGGCCCCGTTAAACGAGGTCTCAAATTCACGCCGCAGATGCCTCGTCCTGGAATACCTGTGTGGCTGAAAGACCGCTATAATCCTGTTTCTTTTTAAGCCCTTCGCGATACCTATAACATTTTTTATCTCCGTGGGATGATGCGCGTAATCCTCGACGATTAAAATACCGTTTGCTTCGGACCTTATGTCAAATCTACGCCTGACTCCCCTGAAGGAAGCCAGGTGCCGCGCCATTTCGGAGTGACTTACCCCTAATTCGCCGCATACCGCGATCGCTGCCAGCGCGTTAAGCACATTATGCCTGCCCGGCACATTCAGGATAAAACGGCCCGCTGCCTTCCCGCCTAAAACACATGTGAACTCACTGCCGAACCCGGCAATTTTCACTGATTGGGCAACGGCATGCGCTTTCTTGTTAAACCCGAAACTGACCCGCCGCGCCCTGCAACCGCGTACCAGAGACGGCAGGTAACGGTCATGTATCGAGTACACGATCAAACCTTCGGGTTTTGTATTGCGTATGAAGCTGCCGTAAGCCTTTACCAGGTTGCGCATATTGCCGTAATATTCCATGTGCTCTTTTTCTATATTCGTGATAACGGAATAAACCGGACAAAAATTAGCTATATGCCCGTCGCTCTCATCTGTTTCAGCGACTATTATATCGCCCCTGCCGCGCTTGTAGTTGCCGCCGGGCAGGCCGGCCTGCCCGCCCACAAGTATCGTGGGCGCTAAACCCGCGCGGTCCAGCACGCGCCCGATCATCGCGGTTGTAGTGGTCTTGCCGTGCGCACCGGCTATAGAGACAGAACGTGCTTTTGACTCCATAACCATTTTCAGCAACACTGATCGGTCTATGACAGGAATCTTTTTTCGCGCGGCTTCAATCAGTTCTGCATTGCCTTTCCGCACGCTGAACGACCTTACCACAAGATCGGGCCGCCCAAACCCGCCCAGGTGCCCTACCGTTGTTCTGCAACCATATCTTTCAAGGCCCTTCAACAGAGCGGAATCCTTGACATCAGACCCGGACACCTTTATACCTTCATCCGCCAGCAGGCGCGCGAGACCGCTCATCCCGATACCGCCGATACCCACCATATGTACGCGTTTAAATTCGCTAAGCCGCAATGACCTCTTTTTCATACCAGCACCTTTATCTCCTGCGCCAGGCTTTCGGCGGCGTTATCCTTTGCCAGGGAGAGAGCGCGCGCCGCCATCTCCCCAAGTCTTGTTTTGTCAGCAATCAGCCCAGTCATTACGACCCTAAGACTGTCCGCATCGGTGTTTTTCTCTTCGATACAGAAGGCCGCCCCATGTTTAGCGAAAAACTGCGCATTATAACGCTGATTGTGCCTGTCAGCCGGATAGGGCACCAAAATCATCGGCCTGCCGTAAACGGCCAGCTCAAAAACAGATGAGGCCCCGGCCCTGGAAACCGCCATGTCCGAAACGGCATACGCGTCATATATATCGTCAATAAAGGAATAGACGCGGGCCGAGACCGCGTTCTCATGATACATATCCTGAATACGCTGACGGTCCGCTACCCCGGCGATATGAATGACCTGAACCGAATTCTTTAACGCGGCATCAAAGCCGCATAAAGCCGCGCACGCGAGATTATTCAAAGAGCTCGCGCCCTGGCTGCCGCCCATGACGAGGACTGTAAAGCGCCCCGCGTCAATACCTAACTTTTCGTAACCCTCCCGGCGTCTTTCCCGGACAACACTTTCCCTTAAAGGATTTCCGGTAAGCACATTGTTGCGGCCGTTAAAATACCGTTTCGTTTCCTCGAAACTCAAAGCGATCCTGTCCGCGTAGCGGGCCAGAAAACGGTTCGTCCTGCCGGGCACGACATTCTGCTCATGAATAAGCGTTTTAATCCCGCAGATCTTTGCCAGGAACACGATCGCGCCAGACGTATACTCCCCGAAACCGACAACGATGCGCGGGCGCTCGCGCCATAATATCGAGCATGCCCGGAACGCGTCCGAAACAGCCTTAAGCGCGAACACGAACATTTTTAAGCCCGCGCGGTAAGGCATAGGGTTGATAGAAAGATAATATTTCTTATATTTCTTGTCGGCGAGAAATTTCCTGTCAAGCGCCCTCCTGCTCGCCACAAACACTACTTCAAACCCCTTATCCCGGTCCAGCACACCCGCAAGCGCGAGCGCGGGGAAAATATGCCCTCCCGAACCTCCGGCGACGATAATAATTTTTTTCATGCTTGCGTTTATTTCTGACATGCCGCCACTAATCCCTCATTACGTTTAGAATTAAGGAAATCGCCGCCATATGCACGACAAGGCTCGTACCCCCATAGCTTATAAACGGAAGCGGCAGCCCCTTTGTGGGCAGAACACCCGTTGCCACGCCTACGTTTATAATAACCTCAAACGCAATCGTAAAGACAATCCCGAATATGAACATCTTGCGGAACGTGTCCTCGATCTTAAACGCTGCCCGGGCGCCCTGCCATATGAGCGCAAAGAACAACACAAGCACGCACACCGTACCCAGGAATCCGAGCTCCTCGCCTATGATCGAAAACACAAAATCAGTATGAGATGCGGGCAGGAAAAACAGTTTTTGCCTGGACTGCCCCAGCCCGACGCCCAAAAAGCCCCCCGATCCGAGAGCTATAAATGACTGCACTATCTGAAAACCGGTGCCCCTCTCATCGAGCCACGGGTCGATAAACGCTAGTATCCTCCTTTTCCTGTACGAAGAACTGGAGATAAGGTAATACACAACAGGCACGGATAAAAGAACGGTAGTGACTATGTGCCTGACCCTGGCCCCGCCGATAAAGAGCATGAAAAGACCGATAAATCCTATGCTGACGGCAGTGCCGAGGTCCGGCTGAAGAATTACGAGCCCCATGGTAAGCCCGATCACAAAAAGTGGCGGCGCATAGCCGTATAATAAATTTTCCATGCGGCTTTCCCTGCGGGAGATATAGTCAGCCAGATAAAGGACCAGCGTTATTTTCGCCATCTCGGACGGCTGGACATTAAACATCCAGAAATCAATCCACCGCCTTGCGCCTCCTGCCATCTTCCCAAAACCCGGGACGAATACAAGTACGAGCAACCCCAGCGTGGCATACATAATCACCCTTGAATGCTCCCTCAGGAAATCCATGCTGCAGGCCAGCGCCGCCAGGCTCACCGCGAATCCGATGCCGAGAAACAAAAGGTGCCTTTTCAAAAAAAACATGCTGTCGCCCAATGATTCGCTCGCGTAAATGGCGCTTGAACTGTAAACAGTGATCAGGCCGAGCATGAGCAATATGAAAGTAATGCAGATTATCGAGATACGTATTGAGCGCATCGTGTCCTTTTTATCCTTTTTGCAGAGAGCCCTGCCGCCTTATGATCTCAAGGGCGGCCGCTTTAAACACATCCCCCCTGTGCTTATAATCCCGGAACATGTCAAAACTGGAACACATCGGGGACAGAAGCACCGTGTCGCCTTCCCTGGCTTCATTAAAAGCGCGTCCTGTCGCGTCTTCGAGTGTCGGGGATAATTCAATATCCACGATATCCTGAAATGCTTCCCGTATCCTGCCGGCTGCCTCACCGATGAGAATCATCTTCTTCACTTTTGAGGCGATAAGGTCCCTGGCGGGAGAATAATCCCCCTCCTTGTCCCTGCCGCCGGCAATCAGTATTATCTTGCCCCGGATGGCCTCGATCGCCCTTTTGGCGGCATCCACATTAGTGGCTTTGGAATCATCTATAAATGTCACGGAACGCGCGACGCCTACCTGTTCCACCCTATGCGCCAGCGGCGTGAAACTCCCTACCGCCTCGCGCATATGTTCGCCATCGACGCCCATGACTGCG
>JBDRBZ010000181.1:0-4907 GCA_043822175.1 Candidatus Omnitrophota bacterium | reverse complement strand
GTTGATAAGTACCTTAAGCCCCTTGTTGGCGAAGACTATGGAGAGTGGAAGGCCGACATG
Organism: Candidatus Omnitrophota bacterium; assembly: GCA_043822175.1. Lineage (GTDB taxonomy): Bacteria > Omnitrophota > Gorgyraeia > JABMRN01 > JABMRN01 > JBDRBZ01. The sequence continues at coordinate 4,847 of JBDRBZ010000181.1, read as the reverse complement.
GCCGGCTCCGCCGACGACGCACAGGTCATATTCTCTGTTTTTCCGTTCTGTGGCCATTACATTCACCTCTTGTTTAACGTTAAGCGGCAAGTGCCGGCAGTTTTCCTTTGACCACCGCCAGCATCAAAGCCGACAGGTGAAGGGAGTGGTTGAATCTGGATCCCAGGATATGTTCTTTAAGATCGCCGGACGGGCACAGGATGAGACTGACGCCTTCTTCCGCGTCAGCGGCCTTATCCGTCGGGACCGCGTTCTGTACGAAATAACACCACATCCTGTTCGACATCCGTCCCGTATCGGGGATAAGGACGCCGAGGAGATCTACGCTGCCGGGCCGGTGCCCGGTTTCCTCGTAAAGTTCGCGTATGGCGGCATCTTCCGGAGACTCGTTTTTTTCGACATGCCCCGCGGGTAACTCCAGGGTATAATCCTCGACAGCGGGGCGGTACTGGCGCACCAGGAGAAGACGGCCCTCTTTATCGGAAGCTACGGTCGTCACATAATCGTCCGGTTTGACGGAATAATATGTCTGTTCCTCGGACTTCCCGGGCATGCCAGTGAGCGTCTTCGAAATAAGTTTGAACCACGGGGTTTCGAATTCGACCGTTCTGCCTGTTATTTGCGGTGCAGCGTCAGGACTATTCATAAGAAAGATAGTACAATATGGTTAAATGCATAGAAACAAATTTTTAAGATTAACATCTGGTCCCCGGTATGATACAACATTAGACGAAATTAGACAATTGATTTTTGCCGGAGCTTTTATATTTACTAACTTGGTTAATTGACTTGGGATGAAATAGTTATATAATAAATATCATTGACAAGTAACCCAGGCGTCTAAGCTAAGTAAACGATAAGGAAGCCGGAATAATAGTTTCGCATTGTCCCGAGCGAGGGAACGAAGTGACCGAGTCGAGGGATCTAACTTGCACAAAGATGGAGAATAAGTATGTTCAATAGGAAGAGAGACGGAGGTAGAGAGGATGTTCCGGGGTATTATTTTTTGATTGTTCTCGTCGCTGCCGTTATTATCAGGCTTATAAACATAAACATGCCTATACTCGAAGGGACGGCCATGCGTCAGGTCCAGACGGCGATGGTGGCCAGGAATTTCTTCAGGCATGGAATAGACATACTATATCCGGTGGCGGACCATTTCGGGGCCGGTCCGGGTTATCTTGTGCTGGAATTCCCCCTTTTAGGGGTTCTGTCCGCTCTCGGATATATGGCACTCGGTGGTGTCCATGAATGGGTGGGCCGGCTGATAAGCATTTTCTTCTTCGCCGGAGGGGCATTTTTCCTCACGGGGATAACTGAAAGGATATTCGGGAAGAAGACCGCTTTATGGACGCTGGCCATTTTCTGCTTTTCACCTTTATCCATGGTCTACAGCAGGGCTTTCATGCCGGATTTTGAGATGCTGTTCTTCTCTCTCGGGGCGCTGTATTTTTTCGTCAGGTATTACAGAGAGGAAAACCTTTATGTATACTGGTTTTCTGCGCTTTTTATGTCCGCCGCGCTTTTAGTCAAACCCCATTCATTTTACATGTTTGTGCCGCTTTTATACCTTTTATGCAGAAAGCAGGGCGGGGGAGCGTTTTTCCGTACTTCGAACTGGATATATCTGGCTATAGCTGTTGTTCCGGCCGTTTTATGGTATCTGCACGCCGGCCATGTCGTGGGGCGCATGACCCCGGAACAGGCGTATAATTATGAAATGTCCAACTGGTTCAGTCCGGCGGAACTATTCAATAAACAGCTGTACATTAACCTCATGGAGATCTACGGAGGGATAATGCTTACCCCGTTCGGGCTGGGGTTGTTCGCGGCGGGGCTTTTTGTCAGGACGAAGGGTGACGGGAACCTTATATTCGCGTGGCTGGCCGGAGGCATATTGTATCTCGTGGCTTTTATTACGCACATCGACGATCCGTATTATAACCTGAACATGCTGCCGGTCGTTTCTATTTTCGCGGCGAGGGCCATAACCTATATTTCCGGGCTTGATTGGAAAGGCACATTTTTTTCAAATAAGTGGGGCAAAGCCGCCATGGTGCTGGTAGTATTGCCGTTCTGGTTGAGATACGCCGCTTACGCGTATGTGGTGCCCGAAGGGTACAGGTATCTGCCCGAGGCCGGCCGGGAGGTCCAGAAAATCGCGGGCAAAGAAGACCTGGTCATAGCCAGCGCCGCCGGAGGGGCGCAGGGGCTTTATTTCTGCGACAGGAAGGGGTGGAGTTTCGCTTTGCCGGGGAACAGTAAGGATAGGACGGACCGGGCTATCGAGAAGCTCGAGGGGTACAGGAAGGAAGGCGCCAAATATTTTGTATGTCCTGTCCTTAGCGACTTTAACTCCAGTGTGTATTTCAAAGACTACATGGCACTCAATTATAGGGTCGCTGATCTCAACGTGGGCCGTTATATAATTTTCAGCCTGGAAAAATAATATGGAACTTGTCATACTTTTTTTAACTATGCTCGTGTGTGCGTCTTTGGGGGCACGGGCCGTAAAAGCTCTTGGCGTCGATACGGACGGCATGCCCGAAGTCCGTGTGATCGCGCCTATTCTGGGGCTCGGCACGCTCGCGTATTGTGTCCTTGCCGCGGGCTCGGCGGGGCTTCTTTACCGGGGCGTTCTTGTGTCTATCATGGCGCTTTTCATCGTCCTGTGCCGCGGGGAATTTATTTTGATACCACGGGAATGGGCGGGGGAGGTAAAGCGCTTTTACCCTGGGCCCGGACGGGCCTGGGACAAAGTGTTCTTCGCGTTCATCCTGGCGGTGTGTGTTTTTACTTTTATCGGCGCGGCGGCTCCGCCTACCGGTCATGACGCGCTTTCTTACAGGCTCGCCCAAGTATGGAGGTTTTCCGCGGACCATAAAGTGGGATATATCCCTTACACGCGTGAATCCCTGTGGCCGTACCTTATGGAGATGCTACTGGCGTTCGGTATGGCGCTCAAATCGGACATACTGGCGAAGCTTCTCATGTGGGTGTTCGGGATACTGGGAGCGTGCCTGGTCTTTATTACGGCGGGGAAGGAGCGCCGTGACGGGGCAGGTTATGTCTCGGCGGCTGTTTTTCTTCTGACCCCGGCCATATTCACGCAGATGACGTACGCGTATGTCGATATTCCTATGGCGGTGTATAGTTTCGTTTCGCTGATATGCGTGTTGAGGTTTTTTGAGACGGATGACTATAAATGGGCTTTACTGGGCGGCATTTCGGCGGGGTTCGTGCTCAGCATAAAATACACGGGTGTCATAACGCTCCTGAGCCTTGGGGCGGTATGCCTTATAGAAGCGGTTACGCGTAAGAAGTCCCCGCGCGTACTGGCAAAAGGGGCGGGGGCGTTCCTCATAGCGGCTGTGGTCTGTTCGGCGGTATGGTACGCGCGGGCGTATATTATCAAGGATAACCCGCTTTACCCGTTCTTCGCCGGGCATTTCGGTGGCCACGGTTGGACGAGCGGCCTTGAAGGGAACATAGGCAGCGGTGTCAGCCTGAGGAGCCTTTTCACGCTGCCGTGGACGATCACCATGTTTCCCGCGAGGTTCGGCGACGAGAACTTCGGCGCGATATACCTTATGGTACTGCCGCTTATGATCAAGACGGTTTGGTCGGATAGAAGGCTGCGCGGTATGCTCTTTTTCGCGGTCATTTACGCATCTCTGTGGTTTTTCATAGATAACAGGGTAAACAGATTTCTCTTCCCAGTAGTACTACCCCTGGCAGTAGTGGCGGGAAGTTCGCTCGCGCTCGTTTTTAAGGCGCCGGGCCGTGTAAACGGCCTGATAAAGGCCGTGGTCGTGTTGGCGTTGCTTCTGAACGTGGGATTACTGGTCTATCATAACGCGGATAAGATAAAAGTTTCCTGCGGTGCCGAATCGAGAGATGAATATCTCAGGAGGGTCGAACGGACGTATGAGATGGCCAGATATATCGATAAAAACCTGCCACCTGACGCCACGATCCTTATGGTGAACGAGATACGGGCGTATTACCTTAACAGGCGCTACATACATTTGCGCAACCTTATAGAAGAAGACCATTTGAGCGATGATGTTCTCACCGGGATGGACCAGTTCACGGACCTCCTGACCGCCCGTGGGGTAAATTATATGCTGTATAGGAAAAGCGATTCGGAGGATTATCCGTGGGTATCGGACATTATCGCCTCACAGTCTTCGCTTAAAACGGTTGTCTTTGCCGACTGGTCCGGCGAGAAATACAAAATTTTCCTCTACAAAATAAAAAACCGTGGGTTGTAGATTGTGGTACGGAATTGTTGTTCTCCCCTAAGTTTATTAAGAGAAAAAATAAGAATGTTCAAAGTGACATCTACTGACCACTATTGAACACCACTGAACATTCTTGACATTTATCATAAAACTTGATATCATTTCTCTGGATTTTAATGTAAAAGGTCTCCTGATCATAACAATAACTTTGGAGGAAGTGTATGGAAATAAAAGAAAATATGGTATACACCAGGGAAGAAAGCCAGGAATTGTTAAAAGTCAGCCAGAGCACTATGATGCGGCTTATCAAAAAGGGAATTATAAGGACGGCGAAAGTCGGTAAACAGTATCGTATTTTGGGCAAGGAATTGCTCCGAGTAGTTTCTCCCCAGCTGGAAGATAAAGTCGGCAGGATTTACAACAAAGGGCGCCAATGGGTGCATGACGGTTTGGACGTTTAGATTAAAACAGATTTATTCTTATGGGAAAAGATACGTTCTATTTTATGGAGGATTTTAATTCCGGGCTTGATTATAGGGACGGGGTTATCGTGTCGCTTTTCCCGCATGTTTCGTATATACTGGGGGCCGAAGGGATCGCTTA
>JBDRBZ010000180.1:0-9487 GCA_043822175.1 Candidatus Omnitrophota bacterium | reverse complement strand
CGTGCGGATGCACCGGCGAGGCGGCTACCCTGTCGCACGACGAGCAGAAGCACATAATAAAGTTTGCCGTTGAAGTCGTAAACGGCCGGGTTCCGGTTGTCGCTGGGACAGGCTCGAACAATACGCAGGAGGCTCTCGACCTTACGCGTTACGCCAAAAAGTCCGGATGCGACGGCGCCCTCATGATTACGCCCTATTACAACAAGCCGACCCCCGAGGGGCAATACAGGCATTACGCGGCCGTAGCCGGGGAAGTCGATATCCCGATAATGCTGTACAACGTGCCGTCGAGGACAGGCATATCCATACTGCCCGAAACAGTGGCCAGGTTGTCAAAAATCAGCAATATTGTGGCTATCAAGGAGGCGTCGGGCAGTCTTGACCAGGTAAGCCAGATATTATCCCTGTGCGATATAACAGTCTTGAGCGGTGATGATTCCCTCACCCTGCCCATGATGTCTGTCGGCGCCAAAGGGGTGGTGAGCGTGGTGGCCAATGTCGTGCCCGCGGAGGTGCATAACATGACAAGGAGTTTTCTTGACGGCGATACGGAAAAAGCCAGGAAGATACACTATGAGATACTGGGTTTGTGCAAGGCCATGTTTATAGAGACAAACCCCATACCTGTGAAGACCGCGTTAAGCATGATGGGGAAAGCAGGCGGGGAATTAAGGCTGCCGCTCTGTGAAATGGGCGGGGAAAATGCCGAAAAGCTGCGCAAGGCCCTTAAAGAGTACGGACTTATATGATCTCAATAAGCTCGGGAGGGGGAGGCACATGATAAAGCTGGCGATCTGCGGAGTATGCGGGAAGATGGGCAAACGGATAGCGGTGCTCGCGAGCCGCGACAGGGAAGTTTCGATAGCGACAGCCACGGAGATCAAGGGGTGCAGCCTTGTGGGGGTTAAGCTGGGAGGCGAGCTTAAGACCAATGATCTCGGCGTGCTCATATCGGATGACCTTGCGGCCTCGATAGAAAAGTGCGACTGTGTTATCGATTTTACCCTGCCGGAGGCGACAATGGGCAACCTTGAAGTCGCGCTGCGGTATAAAAAGCCCATAGTGATAGGCACGACCGGTTTTTCAGAGCCGCAGGTTCAGGAGATAACAGCGGCAGCGCAGAGGATACCTGTATTGTTCGCGCCGAACATGTCTGTAAGCGTTAACCTTATATTTGATGTCGTTGAAAAGCTTACGAAATCGCTCGGCGGCAGATATAAGATCAGGATGGAGGAAGTGCATCACATCCATAAAAAGGATAAACCCAGCGGGACGGGCAAGCTTATAGCCGGCATTATCAAGAACATAAGGAAGGACATAGACGATGTGCCGATAGAGTCGATAAGACAGGGCGAGGTTGTGGGCGACCACAGGATCATTTTCGACTCGGAAGAGGATACCATCGAGGTAATCCACAGGGCGAAGACGCGCGACATATTCGCGATAGGCGCCATTCAGGGCGCGAAATATCTCGCCGGAAAACAGGCCGGCCTATACGGCATGAAAGATGTCCTGGAGGCATTATGAACGTACAGTTCTCGGATAGATTGAAAAGGCTGCCGCCTTACCTGTTTGTAGAAATCGACAAGGCCAAGAAAAAAATGGCCGAAAAAGGGGCCGATGTCATAGACCTCGGCGTAGGCGATCCGGATCAGCCGACGCCGAAATACATAATAGAATCCATGCGCCGGGCAGTGTTGAATCCGGCCACACACAGGTACGCGCTGGACCAGGGTGATCCCGGGCTGAGGACGGCGATCGCCGGGTGGTATAAGAAAAGATTCGGCGTTGCCCTGGACCCGAAGACCGAGATACTGCCGCTTATCGGGTCCAAAGAGGGGATTGCCCATATACCGCTGGCCTTTATAAACGCGGGTGATATCGTGCTGATCCCTGAGCCGTGTTATCCGCCGTATAAGTCAGGGACCATATTCGCCGGGGGTATTGCGCATATCATGCCGCTTACCCGTGAGAACGGGTTTCTGCCGGATTTTAAGCACATAACGGGTCATGTGCTCAGGAAGACCCGGATGATGTTTATCAATTATCCCAATAATCCCACGGGCGCCGTGTGTGACAAGGAGTTTTTCAGGCATGTGGTCAAATTCGCCGAAAGAGAGAATATCATAATCTGCCATGACGCGGCATACAGCGAAATGTCGTATGACGGGTACCGTGCGCCAAGTTTTCTCGAGGTTAAAGGCGCCAAAGAGGTGGGGGTTGAATTCCATTCCTATTCAAAGACGTTCAACATGACAGGGTGGAGAGTCGGTTTCGTGTGCGGCAACGCTTCTGTGATAGAGGGCCTGGCAAAAGTCAAATCCAACATCGACTCCGGCATATTTACGGCCATACAGACGGCCGGTATAGAGGCCTTCAAACAGGCGGACAGGCACCTGGAGGATTTTAACAGGATTTACCGGGAGAGGCGTAATATTCTCATAGACGGTCTGAACGGCATAGGATGGAAAATAGAGAAACCCAAAGCCACTTTTTACGTATGGGCGCCGGTGCTTCAGCGGTATACATCCATTACCCTGGCCAAGGTCCTTCTTGAGGAGGCCGCGGTAGTGGTGACGCCGGGCAACGGGTTCGGGTCGTCGGGCGAGGGCTACATACGCATGGCGCTTACCGTGAGTAAGGACCGCATCAGGGAGGCCGTCGAGCGGATCAGGAAAGTGATATGATCCCGGCTGCATAGCCGGAAGGCAGGTGTTTACCTGTGGCTAAGGTATATATCGGCATAGGGTCAAATCTGGGACAGCGGAACGAGAACATTGAATTCGCGATCCGCGAATTGGAGAAGACAGGCGTTATTAGAGTGAGGAAAACATCTTCCATTTATGAGACCGAGCCCGTAGGCGGGCCGCCGCAGGGCAGGTTCCTGAACGGTGTTATGGAGATTGACACTGATCTGCCTCCGACCATGCTGCTTGAGCGGCTGCAGGACATAGAGTCGCGCATGGGCCGGGTGAGGCAGGAAGTAGACGGCCCCAGGATAATCGATCTGGACATATTGCTGTATGATGACCAGGTTTTTGAAACCCCGGAATTGACAATCCCTCATCCGAGGATGTCACGCCGGGAGTTTGTGCTTAAGGGGCTTCGCGAAATCGCCCCTGATATCGAGGTCTCATGATGAAGATAATCGCTGAGCCTGACAAGATGAGGGTCTACTCGAAGATTATCAGGAAAGAGGGCAGGACGATAGGTTTTGTGCCCACAATGGGGTATCTGCATGAAGGCCATGTATCGCTCATGAAAGCCGCCAAAAAACAAAATGACCTGCTTGTCGCAAGCATTTTCGTTAATCCCAAACAGTTCGGCCCGGACGAGGATTTCGGGAAGTACCCCCGCGACATGGCCAGGGATGAGGAAATAGCCCAAAATGCCGGCGTGGATGTGTTATTCTGCCCGTCCGGTGAGGATATGTATCCGGAAGGGTATTCTACCTATGTGAATGTCGAGGGCCTCACAGACGGTCTCTGCGGCCGGTCGCGGCCCGGGCATTTCAGGGGCGTGACAACGGTTGTCATGAAACTTCTGGAGCTTATCAGGCCGGACATGCTCTACCTCGGGCAGAAAGACGCCCAGCAGGCGGCGGTGATCACCCGTATGGTCAGGGATTTAAATGTGGATGTAATGGTGAAAGTACTGCCGATTGTCCGTGAACCCGACGGCCTCGCGATGAGCTCCAGGAATATGTATCTCGGGCCTGACGAGAGGCGGGAGGCGGCCGTGCTGCGCGAGTCGCTCGCAAAGGCCGAGGAGATGTTTGCCGGGGGTGAGATGGATTCCAAAAAAATCCTGCGGAATATGTCGGAGATGATTTCAGCCAGGTCAGCCGCTGATATAGATTACATAAAGATAGTGGACGCGGAATCCTTAAGAGATGTCGAACGCATAAACGGGCCCGCGCTCGTTGCGCTGGCTGTCCGGATAGGCAAGACGCGTCTTATCGACAACACAATACTGGATGGCGGGGATGTATAACAAAAAGTTCGACGACAATGCGTATAAGGCCGAGCTGATAGAAAAAATCAGGGTTTTGCGCAAAGAAAAAAACGCGGTTATTATCGCGCATAATTACCAGCGCGACGAGATCCAGGCCATAGCCGACTACCATGGGGATTCCCTGGCCCTGGCGCAGGCGGCGGTAAGAACAGATGCCTCTATTATAGTGTTCTGCGGCGTGCATTTCATGGCCGAAAGCGCGGCCATACTGAACCCGGGCAAGAAGGTGCTCCTGCCGGTAGAGGAGGCGGGCTGTCCGCTGGCCGACATGATTACGGTCGAAAAGCTGCGGGCCAAGAGGAAGGAATGCCCCGATGCCGCCGTTGTCTCGTATGTCAATACCTCTGCGGAGATCAAGGCCGAAAGCGATATCACCTGTACGTCCAGTAACGCCGTCCAGGTCGTAAGAAGCCTGAGCGAGAAAAGGGTGATATTCGTGCCTGACAGGAATCTGGGGCATTATGTGCAGACGCAGGTGCCGGAGAAGGAGATTATACTGTGGGAAGGGTTCTGCCCCACTCACATACGGCTGAACGCGCAGGATATTGTGGCGGCTCAGAAAAAATGGCCGGGCTCCGAATTTATAGCGCATCCGGAATGCGATCCCGAAGTGCTTGAATTCGCCGACTCCATATGCAGCACAGGCGGGATGTTTACGTACGCGAAGCAGTCGAAGGCGAAGAGGTTCATAATAGGGACCGAGACAGGGATGCTTTACAGGCTGAGGATCGAAAACCCTGACAAGGAATTTTTCTCGCCGACAAACCATCTTGTCTGCGCGAACATGAAGCTGACCACGCTGGGGTGGGTGCTGCATTCGCTTGAAAACGAGATTTACGAAGTGAAGGTGGATGACGCTATCACAGAAGGGGCAAAGAGGGCCCTTGACCGGATGCTTGAAGTGAGCAAGTCCAAAAAATAGGGCGGTTTAAAATGGCAGAGACGGTGAAAGTGGGCATAATAGGGTGCGGCACGATAGGCAGCGAGATCGCGAGGGCCTGCGACGGGGTTTTGCGCGGCTGTTTCCGTGTCGAGGCACTTTATGATATCGACCCCGGCAAGAGCGGGTCATTGGCCGGCGTGATCGGATGTAATAAGGTCACAAGGGACATGGACGAACTGATTGCCGTGAGCGACCTTGTTGTGGAGGCGGCCGGCGCGGCAGCGGCTCCCGCGGCGCTCGCTAAGGCCATTGAAATGAAACGCGCCATACTGATAATGAGCGTGGGCGGACTCCTGGGGTCTGAGAGCCTGCTCGAAAAGGCGCGCGTATCAGGCGTTGATGTTTATCTGCCGAGCGGGGCCATAGCCGGGCTGGATGGCATAAAGGCGGCCTCCATGGCGGGCATAGAAAAGGTTACGCTGACGACGCGTAAGCCCCCGAAAGGGCTCGAGGGCGCGCCGTATCTCGCGGATAAGAATATAAACCTGGCCGGGATCAGCGAAGATACGGTAGTATTTGACGGCTCTGCGAAAGAGGCTGTCAGCGCCTTCCCGAAGAACATAAATGTGTCCGCCGTATTGAGCCTTGCGGGCATAGGGGCCGATAAGACAAGGGTCCGGATAGTGGCGGTGCCGGGCTTAACAAAGAATATTCATGAAGTTGTCGTAGAAGGGCCGTTCGGCGTTATCAGGACGGCAACGGAGAATGTGCCGTCTCCGTCAAATCCAAAAACCAGTTATCTGGCGGTGTTATCGGCAATAGCCGCGATGAAATCAATCGCGGGCACCGTGAAGATAGGAACTTAATTACGGAAGGGGGTGATTTCGAGTGGGTAAAGTAGTGTGCAAATGCGGTATAAAGAGGAAATCCGGATATCTTTATTTCGTGGGCAAGGACGGCTGCGCCTATGAGACGAAGATGGCTCGCGGTAAGAAGAAAGGCGGCGGAAGGAAGAGAGTCCATGACTGCAAGATAAAGAGGAAATCCGGCTATCTGTACTACATCGACAAGAAGGGCAACGTTTCTGAGGCCAAGATGGTTCGCGGCGGCAGAAAGAAGAAGTCGAAGAAGAGATAGCATATATGAGTGGCGGGCCGCGCCTTAAGGCTTCGCCTTAAGCTTTACGCCAAGAGGCGCGGCCTGCCATTCAGATATGATTTTGACGTCGATCCGGCCTGTATTCCCTTGACAAGGTATTATGGCGTGTGTTACGATAACCGACCATTGAAAGTTGTTCTTGTCAAATAACGGGATAATTCCAAACATGTCAGGTGTAAGATGAAGATAAACAGTCATAATGAATGGGATCCTTTGCGTGAAATACTGGTCGGCACCGCCGAGTCCATCGCGTGCTTAAGCTTTTCGGCGCCCGCGCCCATCGATCAGGGGAAACTGGAGGCGGCGTATAAACTGGCGCGTGAGGCATATCCGCAGTCTCTCATTGACGCGATTAACGAGGACCTTGAGGAACTCTGCGGCGTGTTAAGAAAATTCGGGGTAAAGATCTACAGGCCCAACACGTGCGATATTAACAAGTACTACTCTACGCCCAACTGGGGCGCGGTCGGCAATAACCTGTTTAACATGAGGGACCTCCACCTGGTTGTGGGTGATGCCGTGATAGAAAGCCCCTCTCCAAGCCGTCACAGGCTTTTTGAGGCTACCGGACTGTATGACATATGGTACGAATATTTCAAAGAGGGATTCCGGTGGATATGCGGCCCCAAACCGAGGCTTGTGGGGGAGTATGAGATTCCGTTCTATGAGGGCGATAAACGTTACATTAAACTGAGCGAGGACGAGATATTATTCGATGCCGCCAACACGGTCAGGATGGGCAAAGACCTTTTATATCTCGTATCCGCCTCCGGTAATTACGCCGGGGCTAAATGGCTGCAGGCCGTTCTGGGCAATGAGTACAGGGTGCATACCACAGAAGAGATATACAGGTCCAGCCATATAGATTCCACAGTGCTCTGCCTGAGGCCCGGGCTGGTGCTCCTTAACGGCTATCGCGTCAATCCTAAGAATTGCCCTGAGATCCTCAATAAATGGGATAAGATATATTTCAACGACATACTGCCGTTCCCGCAGGAAATTCTCGATTTCCAGAAAAACGTAAGAGAGCCCGTTTACCACAGACTCAAGACTATCGGCGTGGAGAGCAACATACACGACATGTCGTCCGAATGGATCGGCATGAACATACTTTCGATAGACCCTGACCATGTCATCGTGGATAAAAGGCAGGAGGCCCTTATCAGGGTTATCGAGAAGAGCGGCGCCACCGTCATTCCGATAAATTTCCGGTATTCGTATTTCATGGGAGGCATACACTGCAACACCCTGGATACGGTGCGCGACAGTAAGCTGGAAGATTATTTTGCCTGACATTTTTTAACAGCGGAGAGCAACATGGAAACGCGCGATTACTCGCATCTCGAAATACGAATGCCCCGGACGTGGTATGCGCGATTCTATATAAGGATGTTCTTCCAGAAGCTATTCTATGCCATACCTCTGATACCTAAAATTTTCCGCGCTGTGGGGGAGAGGTGCCTGGCGCTGGCGTCGTTCGAGAAGGTGGAGCGCAAGCTCAGGAAAGACTTAAGCCTTTTAAAGGCCCCCGCGTCGGATCCCCAGCGGCTGGGATCGGCGTACGGCTATAAAGACGAAGTGGATGAGCTCGACACGGATCTTAAATACTATTCTCAGATCGAGAATCCAAATTTCGCGAGCATGCCCGGCGAATCATACATGCTGTACCGGCACATCGTGGAGAAGATGTCGGGGCTCATGGACAGCGACGAGGGCATAAGGTGTTTTCTTAATTTCGGTGTGGCATACGCCTACGTTGACAGCATCCTTGCGAAGAAATATCCCAAAGTGACTTTTATCGGAGTCGACAGGTCGTCGTTCACACAGCTGTTCAACGATAAATTTTTCGGCAATATACCCAATCTCAAAATGCACATGGGCGATATCATGGAATACCTTAAAAATAACAGGTTCGATGGCGGGGTGTTCTTCCATGTCAGGACGGTTACGCTGTTGCCCGTTGATTTCATAAAAAAGCTGTACGGCGCGGTAAAACAGGCCGGGTTTAAATATATCGTAGGCATGGAGCAGATGGGCATATCCCGCCAGATATTCAGGCCATATGTGTTTTCGGAGGAGCCGAAGCCGAGCGTTGCCTACCGCAGCCAGATGCATATCCATAATTATCCGGCCATTCTAAAAGAGGTAGGATACCCTGTCCAGGATATCGAGCTTTTAAAGACCAACCATCCGCACGCGGATTACCGCATCATAAGCTTTATCGGTAAGCGCGCTGAGTAGGGCCCCCTGGCCTAAAGGCCGGGGATTTCCGCGAGGGAATAACACGTATTATGCGGCTTTGATATCGTTTGTATCCATCCTGGGAAGTATCAGGGGATTGTCTGTGCCCGGACAGGCTATGCGCGGCTCGGTAGTGAGTCCCGCGGCGCAGGCGTTCTCCTTAAGCATGCCGGTAAGTGAATCGCTGTATGAGCCGTAAGGATAGCACATCACCCAACGGTCTTGCGGGCAGCCTATTTCCCCGAGTATGCGACGGGCTGTGGATATCTCTTCCTGCTGAGTTCCGGTGTCACAGTCCCCGAGCCATATGTGGCTGTGGCCGTGGTTGCCGATGTACATGCCGTCTTTCAGCATGGCCTGCAGCTGCCCTTTACTCATATAAAGTTTTTTCGAGAATTCGATCTCGTCTTTCGTCACGTACTTCCTGAATAGGATATCCACGATATGCTGCCTGAGGCGCAGGGGCAGCTCGCGCTGGAGCGCGCGTTTCAGGATTGCGGGCTCTCTGGCGTCAAAGCGGCCGTGGGAACCGGTATCCCTGAAATAATGTCCGGTATCCTTAAGCGCGTATTCCTTACTGGAGGCGTCAATAAGCTCACGGGTTTCATCAAGTAGTTTTAACATGTCGGGATGGGATGCGAGTATAAAATGGATCTTGTGGACGTCAAGGACTACGCCGTGGACAAGAGGCGCGGTTGACGGAAAAAAAGCGGCCCTGACTCTGTTTTTCATAAGAAGCGGATATACGTTCGTGAAGTGGTCGATGAAGCCGTCGTCGAAAGTCAGAAGCGCGGCATTATCCGGCATGTTTCCCTGCCCGGAGACAGCGTCAAGGACCTGTTCCATCGGGATCACGCTGTAGGTGTCGAGAATATAGCGCAGCTGCCGCCTGAACGAGTCTAAGGGCAGTGCCTTTAATCCTGAAAACTGCCGGCCTTTCAGGTCGCGCACGTAATGGTACATGATTATAGTGACTTTGCCCGGCATGATGGCCTTCCTCTCTTAATATGTAAGTATACCACATCGCGCCCTTTCGGATCATAGAAATGTTTCGCATAGAGAGAAGCCTTCCGTGTAATATTCGCTTGATAGCGCTGTAGGGGACGGAGTTAACTTATTAACTTAAGAAGCCGTTAAGTTAATAAGTTAACTCCGTCCCCTATTTTTTGTTATAGACGCGACCTTGTATTT
>JBDRBZ010000179.1:0-2154 GCA_043822175.1 Candidatus Omnitrophota bacterium | reverse complement strand
ATCGTAGGCGCTATTATCGCCTTGGGAGGCGGTTTTATTTTCATGTACCTGTCTCACAGGGTGGGCGGCGCCCTCTACAGGTTCGAGAAATCCCTTGAAACCGCCGCGAACGGCGATTTGTCCCAACGGGTAACGCTCAGGAAGACAGACGAGCTGTCAAACCTTAAAAAGAGCCTTAACGGGTTTCTCGAGAATATGGATTTCCGGATGAGCCGGCTCAAGGCGGAAGCGAAGAAGGGGCTGCGCGATTCAGGGATATCCCATGACGGCGAAGGGGCCAGGAAGGCCCTGGAAAACATAAAAGAAATGCTGGAACAGTTCAAGACCACAAAATAGAATGCGTAAACACTGCCGACTCTTTTTGAGAGCCGCTCTATCGATTTTCTTTTTTGCCGCGTGTCCGGTTTCTTCCGCGTCAGACGGCGGCCCGGGCGCGCCGGCGCATGAATTAAGCACGAAGTACACTGGCATATACTACCCGGATAACGATACCTTGAACAGTTTTTTCTGGCGCATAAGCGGCAGGATGTATGAGACGCCGGGGGATATCAGCCTGGCAAAGTCGCGCGTTGACAGGATCGCTGAAAGGGTAATGGCGATCCTCGACATGCGGCCTAAAAATTTTAAGATAAAAATTATCCTGAAACCCGCGTATGAAGCGGGCCGCATTGCCTTATATTCCGCCCGGAAACACGAAATAACCGTTTATGCCGACCGCGTTACCGACGGTGTGCTCGCGCACGAAATAGCCCATGCCGTCATCTCGCAATACTTTGCATCGCCGCCTCCCGAAAGGGTCCAGGAAATCCTGACGCAGTACGTTGATAAACATCTCTGGGAAGAGTACAGGTAGAAGCAGGCCGCGAAGGGGCTATTCCACCATGATCAGCTTGGCCGGAGGGAACCCGTTGAAATTGGGGACCGCGCTCGCGCACGAATAAGCGCCTATGTTTTTCACGTATACAACATCCCCTACGTAAAGCTCCGGGATTTCCTCGTTTAAAGACAGCGTATCGAACGAGTCGCATGTGGGGCCCGCCAGGGTGCTCAAAAATTTCTGGCCGCGCCGCAGTGTCTTGAACTCGTATTTGCAGTGGTCAAATACCATGCCCGAGAAATCGGCGTATATGCCGTCGTTAAGGTAATAGTAATTTTTATTGTTCCTGAACGCCCTGCCGACCACCTGTGTCACGAGTATGCCGGAAGGGCCGACAAGAAAGCGGCCGGGTTCGGCGATAAATTTCACGTTTCTCGAGAAAAGGTTTTTAAGCTGTTTGCGGATACCGCCTGCCATGCGCTCGAAATTGACGCCGATTTCCCTGTCAAAATGCTGTATGGGAAACCCCCCTCCTATGTCCATTATCTTCAGCGGCAGGTCGTTTTCGGCGCATTCGTTAAAAATGTTCGCGGAAAGCTCAAGTGCCTGGAGGTAATTTTCGACGTTTGTTGATTGGGAACCCACATGGAAGCTCACTCCCATGGGCACGAGCCCCAGCGCCTTTGCCTTGCGCAGGAGAAAATACGCCAGGTCAGGATCTGCCCCGAATTTTAGCGAAAGCTCGACCTGGCTGCCTATATTCGCGACTTTGATGCGCGCGAGCACGTGCGCCTTCGGGTAGTGTTTGGCTATTTTGTAGAGTTCGGGCTCATTATCGAATGTCATGAGCCTTACGCGCCTCTTTTTTGCGAAAGCGAGATCAGGAACGGACTTGATCGTGTGGGCGAAGATTATCCTGCTCGGCCTTGCCCCGAGGCGCAGGACATGCTTCATTTCCGCGGCGCTCGCCACATCGAAACCCGCCCCCAGCTTGATAAAAACTTTTATGATATCATTATGGGGGTTGGACTTGATCGCGTAATACGGCATTACTTCGGGCAGGCAGTCGCAGAACCTTTCGTACTGTTTCTCGAGCAGGTCCCGCCGTATGAGCATAAACGGCGTTTCATGCCTTTTCAGATAATTCTTAATGAGACTTTCAGTGGCGCTTACGGTCTCTGTCTTGTTTTTCACTTCTTAATGAGGCTTTCTTTTTTTGCTTTTTCATCGAGCGTATATGCGCTGGCCCTGTCTCTGCGGTCCACCATGAAAGTCACAAATTGCCATACGTCCTCATCCTTGGGCCGCGCTATATCGAACTTGGTAAATTTTGTGTT
>JBDRBZ010000178.1:0-13866 GCA_043822175.1 Candidatus Omnitrophota bacterium | reverse complement strand
GACCTGTCGTCCTCCCCTAAGTGAAACCTTTTTCCGTCATCCTCGCCAACAAGCTCATTGACGTTAAGCCGCTTGCGCCATTCTTCCGTAAGTTCCCCGGCACTCAGCGTATCCCATATATGCGGCATGACGGCCAGCACGGTTTTATTCATGCCACGGGCTATCTCATGCGTCTTGCCCCATAGCGCCCTCGTCATGTCGCGCAACTGTGAATACTTAAGCCGGCCTTTCTCCAGCTGGTAAATGAGCTCCTCAAAATCAACCCCGCCGAGGCCGGATGCAGCGATAAACTTGCCTGCCGCTGCGATAAGCGGCACACACTGCGCGAGATCTGCCATACCGGCGCATTTTGACACGTCCCCCACAACACCGGCCAGCATTTCCCTGCCTAAAAGATAAAGCTGATAATCAAGCTCCATAAGATCATTTTTCTCCTTCGCATTTACGTTCTTGTCAAAGAGGAGGTGTCTCCTGATAGCGGCGCGGCAGTCTGCCACAGCCGGGAACACTGCCCTGTGATCATTACTGTCAATAACTTCCATGAGCATTTCGTATTCGCGGAACATGAACGAGACAAGCTCACGCATTTTATTCGGATGCAACCCACCTGCAGCCGGCCCGGCATCATCGGGTCGGCCCTTAATAAACGGCCTAATCCTGGAGCCTACGATCCCGTATTTTTCGTTGAAAGCATAAAAGAGCATGATCATCCCGTATATCCTGCCCTCGGGCGTTAAAAACTGCTCGAGGCCATTAGCCTCTTCAATGTTTTTGATCGAAGGATAAAGCTCCTCCAGGACGCCTTTTATTGTTTCCTGCGGCACCTCCAGCATCCCGTCCAAAAAATCGCCAGTGCGGGGCGTCAGGAGGATACCTCTTTCGCGCAATAAGGCTAGAAGACGGTTCAACACCTCTGAGCATGCGCGGTTTTCTTCTTCACCTATTTCGGGTATAGCGGCTATCAGACTATGCCCGGAATGCCGCTTGACGACCTCATCATCCAGATCTTTCCAGTAACAAAGCGCCGCGCGCACTATTTCACGGTGAGCGCTATTTAACGTATCATGCACAGCCCTCCTAAAATGGCAGAACCAATTCCGATGCTCTTTACCGGATATGCCTCCGGCACAGTCAAGCATCGCTGTATACCGGTAAATTTGTCTGTCAGTGTCCGGCGTAAAGGTGCCGCCGCTCCTTTGCACTTCTTGCATTTTCAATATGTAATAATAAATTGACGCATTATCCGGCGACAGAGCATCGTTTATAGCGCTCTTGTAAAAATGATGAGTTAGTGGTGTTTTTGTTGCCTTCGTTACTCCGGCGCCGTATAATACCGCATTCACCAGACAAAAAGCCGCCAGGAATTCTTTTCGGTAGTAAGGGGTATGCAGGAGGTCGAAAAAATCATTCATATGCTTTACCCTTTCCGGAACGCGTATCCTCCATAATACATCAGCGGCCTTCTGGGTTTTCATGTTGTCCCCGCTTTTAAATATCTCAAAAATACGCGTGAGGGTACTGATGGCCGGCTCCATGTAGTATGAAGAGCCTAAAACGATTACATCCATAAACCTGCTGTTTTCCGCTTCTGTGTTTGCAGGGTCAAGGTATATTTCCCACAAAGCGTCGAGAATTGCCGACTTGGCAAGATATGCGCGCCCTTCAGGTAGTATCGCCTGGAAGGCGTTTAATGAACGATGCGGATCCTCAGCCGCCTCTATAAAGTATTTTTTCAGGTACCCCAGGAATACTCCGCGAGGCAGGACGCCAAACACGCCTCCGATAAGTTTTGCTTCATCGCGCCCTTGTAAGACTGCCTGCAAATGCGCCATCTCGCCGGCATTGCCTCTTGTATCCATACTTCTTATTACTGCATCACGATTACAATAAGTTGAGAAAAGCCCGCACAAATCGCTGTATTGAAACGCATCCTCTGCTCCAGAGGCGAGAGCAGCCACAATCGGCATGGCACTATACCCTGAATCCGCAAGCCTCAATAAGCATGAAAGGGCGTAAGCATCAATCAGCAGACTGCCCGGCAAGCCATTCCTGGCATTCTTAATAGTTTCTGTTACTTGAGGGGGGACCCCCCAAAAACCAGCCAATCCGCGTACACCGTCAACAACCACTCGAAGGCCGGAACCGGAGCCGTTTTCCCCGGACCCGCTTGCCGTGATACTCGCGCGGGAAATATTCTCGATCGCCGAATAGGCGCCGTAAATGACATGCGTTTTACCGCTGGCAGCCATCTCCCGAATCTCATGGTCCCAGCGCCGTTCATGCATTAACACACTGAGCGCATTTCCGGAAGCAGTCTCGTCAAGAAGCGCGAGATTCGCGTTATCATCATTTAGGGCCGCGCGCGCCTGGGCCAGATAATCCACCCCATCGCGCACACTTGCCTTTTTATTTATCAGCCCGCGAAGTTCCAGTCGTAATCTGTGAATTGAATGCTTATCGGCGTCAAAGTGGCTGTCACGGAAAAGCATCTGCTGAACCTGAATGGCCCCCGCATGTCCGCAAATAGGGCACATCACCTCGTGCAAGATGCACTCAGCCAGTAATATTGGGTCTATATCCATCAGTTCCCGCGCAAAACCTATTTCAGAATCAATACCAGCACTAGAGCCATACCCCAGCGCGTAATCCTCTTTGTCATATACAATGGCGTCAAACGTAAAAATCCTCTTTCTTTCTACCAACTCATTAAGGAAAGTGGCCCCTTGTTCTGCAATACTCAAACAAGCCGACATATGGTCTCTTAAAGCCTCCCTTTTGGCATGAGGGATAGAATCCCTGAAAGCCGCGATACGCATATTTATAATTTCCACACTCGTGTTCACATTCCCGTCCGGAGCGGGATGTAACAGCTCACGCTCGCTGTTTCTGATCCGCGCGAGCTCTTCGGGCGCGCGGCCGCGTGCGGACTGTATAAAGCCGTCGCCGGCAGGATGGTCCGGCGGGGCCGCGGACCGGGTTATCGTGTAACACAGGACAGAATAGCCCTTGTACTCTTCGCCGCGCGCGCTGTCATGCGCGATAGCGCACCCCGTTGTTTTCCACGACCTGTTTACGCAATCAATAAAACCCCCGCGCGCGTTTTCTGTCATATTGTCATACGGCTCGCCGCCGTCTTTTGAGCGTGATTCGCCGGCCACCATGAGATAACTCAGCCTGTTATAATTCTTAAGAAAGCCTTCGATCGTGATCTGTCCGAAATACGGCATATTGAATATCGCGGCATCGACATCAGGCAGGGTGCCCAAAAACGCGGCACTGCACAGGTCACCGGCATCACCGGGACCTCCCGCGAACCGAATCCTTTCGCCCAGATTATGCCGCTCGCGGGCCGTCTCTATATTGTGTTTGGTAAGCTCAATATAGTCGGGAGGGTCGGCTTCGGCTGACCTCTCCAGCTCACGCATATACCTGACGTCTTCCTCAACCAGCTCGCCTTTGCTGTACGCCTTTTGCATTGCCTGCAAAATCCTGTACCTTTCCCTGAAATCATTCGGCTCGTCGTTATTTTCCGCGCAGATCACCTTCGCGCCCAGGACAGCCGCGGAAATGCCGAGTATGCCCGTACCCGCGCCGGCATCCAGGAATGTGAGTTCGCTGAAATCCTTTCCGAACATCGCCCGTGCGGCCTTTTTCATCCTCTGCATTGCAAGAATCACGGCAACAGTCCCGTTAGAATAACGTCTGCCGACAACCCCGCCGCCTTTCAAGTACAGGCCTCTCATTCTTATTACAGTCTGGCCCGGCCTAACGGGCAATTCTCTCTCAAATGCTTCTGACGCATCCTCATGTATAAACCAGAGGTCTCCGACCTTGGCAAAACCGTCTTCGATGATGACCTCTTCCTTGTCGCTCACAAAGCCGGATAGCGCGTCCTGGGCCCCGTCCCCGGCGACACGGGCGGCAAACCCCACATCAGAGGGCGTTAACGTACCTTTTAGTACGTCACGAGCCGCCTTGCCGAGGCCTCGTAGGAACACATGTGGGTTAGCAATATCATACCTACCGGGATACTGGTTGAAGAACGATTCTCCTGCCTCATGTAATATGGCGGCGCGGCTGGCGGCCTTGACGTTGCTGTCTGCCGGCGCAAATCTTGGAAATGCCAGCACACTGTCCAGAAAAATGGCGTTGGGATGACGTGGGCATGTGAAACCGCACAATTTAGAACGCAAGATCGCTGTGATGTGGGCTGTTTCGGGCGGCCCCCTTACGTAGTTTATGGAATAAACTCCTTCCTTCTTTCTGGCATCAACTGACGACACAAGTTTATATATCGCCGCTTCATCGGCCAGTTCTACGGCAGAGCCCATGAGGGCATGGACGAAATGGCCCAATATTTTGTTTCTTAATTCCGGCTCTCCCTGAAGCAAACCGTTATCAGCCGCATACAGTTCACTCACAATGGCGAGCAGCTCTGCCTTTCTTTCTCCCGCGATACGGCTTACGCCTACGGTGAGCACAAGCGGCTCCGCGTCTGGGTCAATACCGCCGTCCCTGCTTACCGGGCGGGCCCGCACCGTTACCTCGAACTCATCGTGGGAACGCTCAGGCCATTGCGCGGGCCATATGATGTCCTCTATCTCGAACCTGCCCATGGCGCCGCCGCTCTCTTTGCCTATGGTTTTCAACGCCTCTATGACACGACTCTTTTCACCGCCTTCCAATGCCGCCTTATACTTACCGGCAAGAGTTAGCGCTTCGGCCGCATCCGCGTAACTGATCAGACATCTTTTTGCCGTGCCGCAGCCGTTATCTTCTTCATCTTCCGCGGCCGGTGTTCCATCCATCATAGCGGCAACTACCGGGCATGCTCCTTTGTTCACACAACCCAGGCACGGTTCATGGCCGTGCTGCCTCCCATGCAGTAATATTTGCAGCTTAAACTCCAGCTGGGACACCTGCTTTTTGACAGCTTCATAAAGTTCTGCCCATCTGTCATCGGAGATATCGCCGCACAAAATATCGCCGCAACGCGACAGATAGGATGTAATATTCTCCAAAGAAGTGCGTTCTCTAAAAATAAATCTTCTTATCGCTGTTCCTCCCGAATCGCGCCCCACAGAACTTTTGGTGTCAGTGGCCGCGCTTGTGGCACCGGACATATGTGCCGCCTGCCCTTCCTCCCGGCGATCCGCGAGAGCGACCGATTTATCGCGGCCGACTACGCACGTGCAATGAGTTGTCACGCCGCCGATGCTGTAGCTCAGAGGGAAAACAACGGCGCCCGATGCCGCTGCTTCGCTTATCCGGTCGAGCCCTAGAACGAGCTCCATGCGCCCGTCACGCGTCTCAATGGTCGGGTCGAGCGGCAGCCGCTCCCAGTCCGCGCGGTCCAAAGACGCGACGATGCGCCTGACAAGCGCCTCGACGGCTTTCTCCGGCGCCAGGTCTTTCGTAAGAATCGGATTGAATATAGACTGGACCTGCAGCGTGGCAGTCCGGGCAGACCTGGCGTGAATACTCGACTCAAACGTGTCAGGGTCTGCCCACGCAATTGATTGGAATATCAATGTGACGGCAAGGCTAGCCGCTATTAATTTATGAATATATTTGTGCATACAATATGATGAGAATATGCCATAATTCTCAACATAATGTGTCATAAAAACGTAACAATAACGTAAAACCATTAGAAAGCTTGCTATCCTTAAACCCCCTATTTTAATTGTAAACCAACCGCGGTTATCCACAACTTGTTATATCAAGCATATGCCCATAAACAACCTTCCGCCCACTTGCGCCATTATAGGGACGGCCTTTTCGCGATCTTAGACCTGTTTCCCACGCCAACCCCGAGATGCCCCCTCTCTGATTTGCCGCCCCTCCACTATGCATGAGTGCTCTTTTATTAAAACCCATAAACGCATGAACTTGTCACAAACAAAAAACATCGATCCCAGGTAATGCTGGCTTAATCACCACGCCCGCCTTTGCGTTGCAATTCTCGCACATTCTCCTTAAGTTAATAAGTTAACTCCGTCCCCTATTCCTACTGCGCTAACCCCCTGTCAACAAAAGTTCTTGTATTGCGGTCAGAATTTGCTACAATGCTCTATAAAGTTATGCCTGTTAATTAAAATATACACGGAGGGCCTGATGAAAAAAAGATTCTCAAAAGGATTCACGCTACTCGAAATTCTCATCGTAATCGCGATACTCGGCGTATTATTGGCAATCGCGGCGGCCACTATGGGAAGACATGTCGAAAAGGCAGAACAGAAACGGGTCGAGCAGGACCTGAACACACTCGCTTCTGTCATTACAACATATTATTCGACTAACCGCGCCTGGCCCGGCGCG
Organism: Candidatus Omnitrophota bacterium; assembly: GCA_043822175.1. Classification (GTDB taxonomy): domain Bacteria; phylum Omnitrophota; class Gorgyraeia; order JABMRN01; family JABMRN01; genus JBDRBZ01. Next base: position 7,545 of record JBDRBZ010000178.1, on the reverse strand, counting down.
GGCAACTCCGGCTACGACATAACGACCGCGGCTCAATGGCAGACACTGATCGATGATGGCTGGCTGAAAACCATGCCGAAAGACCCTTGGGGCAATGTTTATTATTTCGACGGAAATCCGTCCACAGAATCAGGAGAAGGCTGCTCTTCGATATATTCAATCGGTCCGAATAAGACCGATGATGCCGCGGGTGATAAGCACGGCGAAGGCGGAGACGATATAGTACATTACCTTAATTAGGAACCCGGGGCCGGGCGGCCCTTCCAAAACTCCGCGGATATTTCCGGAGGCAGGTCGAGCGCGCGCCACAAAAAAAGCCCCGAACGGCATTATCGTATACTGTGCGATTGAACCGATGGCCACGATCTGCGGCTTGCGCGCTATGCGTTTAAAATCAGACACGTCGAGGACCGCGCCTATGCCAAACATGGTTAGCGCGAAGAAAAGATCCATGCAGGATTTGAGCCTGATAAACGGCCCGGGCTTAAAATAGGCGACAACACCCAATATCACCACCCAAACGGCGAAATATTTGGTGTAGAGAGATACGAAGCTATTCGGAATCCTCCTGAACTAAATCCCCACAAGCACAATTGAGCCGATGAGTATAACAATAACGCCGAATACTTTCCAGGTGTTATTGCTGGCCTTAATCGCAGACTGGCTCAGCTTGGCCATTTTGTCCGTCGCGACATATCCCATGACGCCTTTCACGACCGCAGCCAATCCCAGGATCGTAATAAGGACGACAAATGAGCTATACTTGGCCGCGAGAATGAGGATAATACCGACCACAAGCGGTATAATACTCAGCTTCTGTATGTCGGCCTCGAGCAGCTTATTAAATATCTTCGCCCTGGCCATATCTGTCGCGAATACCAGAAGGGCCCCGATGACTATGTACATGATGCCGAAAACATACATGAGAAACGTCAAAATCGCTTCCATAATGCACCTCCGTTTAGAAATCGGCGCCTGTCCGGTGAGTAGTCCGGCCGGGCCCGCTTTTTGATTATCCTGTTATTCCGCGCGCTCCGGCGCAGGGGCCGGCACAATGGCCTCCCTCACAAACACGATTCTTGCCACATTCCCTTCGTCGTCTTTCCTGTATATAACACGGGCAAATTCACCCTTTTTGACGTCCTTGACATCAAGGTTGATCGTCTTAAGAATCCTTGTCCGCGGATGAATAAGAATCTGATTCACTTCCCCGGTGCGCCTATCCTTCACCGTTATAACGGGATTATCAAGATCGCTTATGTCCATCTCCTCGATTTCGCCGTAAGTCACGGCAGGCGGCTCGACTTCCGTAATGTCAGGATTCCCTGCCCCCGGCGCGCCTGCCTCCAGTTCCGTGTCGTCCTGCGCGAGGACAACGGCGCCTGATGTAAGCAAACAAAGACAAACCGCAATCCCGAAAACCCTTAACAGGCATTTCCCCATTTCTACCCTCCCCTTTTACATAGATTATTAAGAATAATTTTTCAGCCCCGAAGTTAATAGTGATGTTAATAGAGAATATATCACATGGGACCGCATTTGGCAAATTATTTGTATTTGCAGACGTCCTATTTGGGGGCACCCTACTTGTATTTGCAGACGTCCTATTTAGGGGCACCCTACTTGTATTTGCAGACGTCCTATTTAGGGGCACCCTAAATAGGACGTCTGCAGATTAGAGACAATGACGGCTGCGGGAAATTAGTAGGGTGCCCCCAAATAGGACGTCTGCAGGTTAGAGGCTGGTGGCGATTTGCTTTAACGCGGTGAAGACTTCGGTCAGGACCTGGCCGACGTCGGTCATCATGCGGAAAGAGCCGCCGGTTTGCGAGAAAAGCGCTTCTATGCGGCCGAGCGCGCTTGCGTTTTCGGGACGGAACACGCCGAGGCCGATAAAGCTCGGGGCTTTCTGCATCGCGGCTTGCAGCAGGTTAGCGACCGCGAGTTCGCCCAGGGCCACGTCCGCGAGCTTGGCGCCGCTTCCGATCACGAGGAAGCTCGACATCTCTTCTTCGCCCGCCGCCCCCACGTCCGCCTCAACCGCCGCCAGCGCCTCCGCCGTCTCCATCATCGCGACACACACGTCCGCGTCCCCGCCGGCCTCCGCGCGCAGCTGCGCGGTCAGCGTCCGCCGCGGGTCCCGCGCGACCACGGTCACGCCCGCTCCGACCGCCCGCTTCACCGCGGCCTCGTCCGGCGCCGCTCCGAACACCACAACGCGCACAAAGTCCCGCCCCTCGGCCGCCCGGACAAGCGCCCTCACACTCGCGACCGCGTCCGCGTCTTCGAGCAGGTCCGCGTCGAACGCCAGCACCTGCGGCCCGGCCCTCCGGCTCACCCGCGCCGCCTCGTCGAGCAGGCGCTCGTCCAGCGCCGCGGGCTCGTTGCGGTCTCGCCAGTAGCGCGCGGTCGCCGCGGCCTCGTGGCGCGCGAGGAGCGCGCGGGCGGCGGGCGCGGGGAGGCCCGTGAGGTACCTCATGAGGTCGTAGCGCATGGCCTCGACGGTGTTGCGGCCGGCGCGGCCGCCCGTTGACTCGCACAGGCTGAGCGCGTCCATGAACGCGGGCACCCATTCTCCGGTGTTCTCGGGCGAGGGATAGCCGGCTTCACCCGTGACAGAAGGGCTGCCGACAGCGCCCTCTGGGGCCGCGGCACCCATAATAGCCGTGACTGTTTCGTATCCTACAGGAGGCTCTGCCTGGGGTATTACGACATAATCGAGATTTTGGGGAGCGGCGGCCGGGAGCGCCGACGCGATAAGCCCGAAGCTTCTGTTTAGCTGCGGCCTTGTCAGGTTTGATATGCTTCCGGGCTTAAGGTATGGCGCTATCATGGCGACTGCCTGACTGCGCGCGCCTTCCACAATGAGATCTATATTATCCTCGGCTGCCCGGTCGCCTATGTCTACCATGACACCGACGGCAGCTCTGCCGGACACAGCCCTTCCTAAAGCCTGCCGCGCCCGGGCAGCGTCCCTCTCGAGGGCCACGAACCTGACATTCTCATAATCAGGAAACCTCTGCCTAAGTTTTGTCAGGTCTGCTCCGTATCCGACGAGCCCCACGACAATGACCGGGCCTGATTCATTGAGCCAGTCCGGCAAATCCTCAGGCGGGGGCGGCATACTGAAAACCTGGCGCAGGGCAAGAAGCAAATCCGTCCTCCAGAAATTATCACCTGCCATAAAATTCACAATCCCCGGCACGAGCCCAAGGAACAGGTTAAACGCCACGGCTGACGCAACGCTCGTGAAGGTAGGCGCTGAGAAACCGAGCACAAGGGCAAAAGCGCATATACCAAGCGTAATCTCGGCTAACGGGGCAATCCACGGCGATTTTACGCCCGTTATGCCGATCTTGCCGCGGCCCACATCGATATTTACTTTAATACTACCGCTATACCGTGAAAACATACTCCTGAAACCGCCGTGCCACACATATTCATGTATAGTGCCGAACACGCGGCCCACATCAGTTCCCACGCGCGGCCCTAAAATAGCAGCCAGCATATTAGCGAACCTTGATTCCGCGACTGCCGGCGGCATCTCATTGGGCAGCACCACATTCACGCTTTGTGCCAGGGCCGAGAGTTCGCTCCAGATGTCCGAATGCGCCCTGTACGCATTGACCACACCCGTATCTTCCTTAACGACCTGCTCCTCTATAATGGCCTTTACTTTTTCATGGTCGCGCTCGTCCAGCGCGATTTCAACCATATCGACTATTTTGCAAAGAGCGTCGCCGTGCCTGCCGCTGTTATGATAATAATCCTTAAGCTCCTGGTGTGCCTGCATGTTACCCGGGTACCTCCATGCCGCTTCCACCAGTCTCTTTTCAATCGTCAGATCCGCCCTCCATGCAGCCAGGCCTTTTCGCGTCTTTGCCCACCACCCGGTCGCAGTCGATCGAGCTTCTCGCTTCTGTTTCGCGGTCTCTTTAAGCACCCTGGACCAATCCGCATTAAGTGCCGATACACTTTCAGGTGAAAGTTTCCGCGTCGCCCTTGCCCACGCGCCCCACATCCTGAATTTCTCTCCCGCAGCGAGGCGCGCCTTAATACGCGCCACGCCTACCTGCTGGTCCGTAAATGAGTCCAGGGCCTTTGTATACTCAAGCTCTGTATTCGCCTCTATGAATTGTTTGGCCGCTATCAGGACATAAGCCCGCGCAATCGCTATCTGAGCGTCCATCCGGTCGCAGTCCGGCTGGCGACCCTTAACGACCCTGGACTTAATACCGTCAAGAGCCACAATGATCGCGTCCCGCGCCGCCTCATCAATCCCGCTCAGTTGATCGAAACGCGTACCCGCCAGGCGTGAGTTGAGCTGTCCCAGCACGCGCGTGTATTCATCCGCTGTCTCATAATCGGCACTGAGCGCGACCGCAAGCGGCGCGTACATCTTTTCCTGAAAACAAAAATCGATAATCTTACATGCAAAGTCAGGGCTGATCTGGCCGGCTATCCCGAACATGCCTGACAATACTCCTAAATAACGCGCCTCGCCGGCTTTTTTCAGCTTCCACGACTGTGCCATCACAAACTCAATGACCTTCTCCCTTTCCGCGTCATCCATGCCTTCGAAAACTTCGATTCTGCGCTGTTTAGGCCGGAGGATATTCTTCTCGAAATGCGTCAATATCTTGTTTTCACTCCCTTCAGTCCCGGCCAGCCCCCTTAAGGCCTCGAGAGAGAAAGGCCGCGACTGCAGAACAAGCGTAAAATATTTTACCTCCATAGCCCGGGCCTTTTTCCTGTTCTTGCCGCCTGTCCGTCCGGCTTTCCTTCCGTAATACTGCGCCAAAAGTATCCTTGCATCGGCCTTAAGGTCTTTTTGACGATGGTCAAAACCGCTTACTAAATGCGCAAACTCATACTCAATATCCAGGACATCGTTATCTCTTTTTTCATTGAGCGCCTTCTCTGCCATTGCGATACGCGCCTTCAGTTCATAAAGCGTAAGTTTATTGCTCCGAATATTGTTTCGTATAAGTATATCCTTAAGCCACAGCAACTCCTGGTTCCGGCCCTGTTTCAGGAGCCGCTCACAAATGGCTTCGCATTTCTCGATGCCCGCCTTGTCGGTCCTGGGCCGCATACTCCTGAGGGCAGATTCCACTGCAGAGTATATTGCCCCATTGTCCGCATCGGTAATAACGGTTTTTTCGCGCCTTGCTTCACGCGCGTACTTCATGCCCTCTTCGCCCAGTTTGACCGCCTGTCCTGTACCGTCCGAATACAAGCCCCGCAGCGCCCTGATAGCTGATGCCAACGATTCAATCTTTGCCTTACGGCGGTCACTGTCAAGGGCCCTATCAACAGTCACTCTCTGGATTTCCGTGTTTATCCTGTTTACGATCAGAGCTATAACCCTGTCTGCAACATTGTCACTGCCCACTATCTCTGCGTTTAGAGCCTCCAATCTTGCCTCAATGGGCTTTATTAGGTCTTCACTGACATTCTCTTTCTTCATCCTGCCGATAGCCTTGCCTAAAACAGCCGCTGCTTCGGCAGGTTTTCCTTCGCTTTCATGCAAATCCGCGACATCAAGGGCGGCCGCCCTAAACAACTCTTCGTGGCCGTCTCCCTCGCCCGCAACATTCTCCATCGCTTTCTCAAGCAATTCTTTTCGCGCATCAAACGATATGCCGTCTTCCCCGGCCAATTCCATGTAAGCGCGCGCCATATAATATTTCATTCGACCGTCAAAGTCACCGTTCTCACGACCGGCGATTTCAGAAGCGCGGCTAATCGCCCTCACCTCCGCAATCCCTGATTTTGCCCGGTCATTCCCCGGCTCGATAAGAAGCACCTTTTCATACATGTTTACGGCACGACCCAGCCACATATCCCGTTTACGCGCGGTATCTGAGGCAAGCGCGATATCCCGAGCGACTGCCGCCATTTTAAAGAATGTATCTGCCCTGGCCTGGTTAAGCGCCCTCCACGAGTTGTATTTTTTGGTCACGTTCTTATCCCGAGATTCATACAAATCGATAAGCTGCATGCAGAGCCCGAAGACAGCGCTTCCGACTTCTTCCTTTGTCGCGGCATCGTAAGCGGCCGGTTTCGCCGCATCGAGCGCAGAAATCCTCGCAAGAATCTCATCCTCCAATGTTTTTTTCCTGCGGAACACGTCGCGAACACCCCAAAGGTTCCGGACCGTGCGTGCGGGATGCTGCGGGGCCATGCGCGAGTTGAACATAATGTTTTTAAAGGCAGCCGTATCCTTTACGCCGGCGTCCAGGGCCTGCGCCCTGTCGAGGTCGGCCAATGCTTTACCATATTCGCGGTCCGCAAAATACTTCCCGGCCCGCGCCATATAAAATGACGCTTCAGGCGACACGGACGCCTTTCGTCTTGCGCGGACCAGCCTCCATGACCACATCCACACCTTTCCGTGCACAACCGCGTTGAGATAACCGAGCAGGGCCCATACATCATTCGATGAATCTTCTTTGCGATAACGCCTAACACCGGCCGCGAGATTAAGGGCCAATGCCGGCGTAATCGATCCCGCATTAACTTTCACAGCGGCCAGAAATGCCGAAACGATCTTCTTCCTGCTTTCAAGCGGTATATCCTTATCCAAGAGTAGCGCCCCTATCTCTTGGGCTCTGTCCGGATCATTCCTCAACGCAAACCTGACAAAGTCGGCGCTCGCGTCATAAGCGCTCATTTCAGTATACGCCGCTATCATGCCCGGCAAAATACGCGGCTTATCGCCCGCTAAAACAGCCATCTGATCGACCGTGATGCCGTTCTCTGCCAGATCATGCATAAGGGCCGATAATTCTTTCGCGATCTTCTCTTTCATGCGGTCATCTTTAAACCGGCTCATTGCCTCGAGCCTGTAAAGCTCGATGCATCCGGCAAGGTTAGCCCACGCCCGGCCGTACTGTTTTTGCTGCCTCAGAATGCCGCACATCACAAGCGTTGCTTCGATCCGCTGCGGGTAACCCAGGCCATGCGCCAGCAGGAGCTCTCCGGCGGCGTTTTCTGCGGCGTCATGATTTTTCTTATCGGCATATAATGAAGCCAACGCCAAAAGCACCTGTGTCTTATCAACCGGCAATATACCCTGCGCGCGTGCGCTCAGCTTTTGCTGAAGTACTAGCCGCAGGGCTTCGAGCCTGGATATAGCGTCATCGGGACTGCCCTGTTTCAGTTTTTCCACCAGGACAGCGAGAAGCGCTTTTTTTTCGGCCGCGGGTTTGGACAGAATCCAGGATACGTCTTTTTCAAGCTGGCGCGCCGCGGCGCCTTTAAGCCTGCTATCGTCCCCTGCCTCGGATTTATCCATCTGATGCAGCCGGGCGCCGTCAGAGACGCCCGCGGCGGCCCGACGCACAGGGTCGCCGGGGCCACGCCTCATGCCAGCCTCGGCGCGGTCATAGCGGTTCGTACGGGACTTGAAAGCCTGCAGCACCTTGCCAAGCCCGATTTGCCTCGAGGCGGCGGTCTCTGCTTTTTTCCGCGCTTCATTAAAATCGCGCGCCGTTTGCTTGGTTGCCACGTTGACCCGCTCGATCGTGTCCAGTTCTTTCG